>JAUWVG010000124.1 GCA_030617525.1 Candidatus Aminicenantota bacterium
AAAAAAAGGCTTTCTTCTACGAGAACAAAATGGGCGCGGCTTAGGGAGGCTAGCGGTTCGCGCAGAGCCGTTTTTTCACGGGGATCGAAGAGCACCAAATCAATATCTCTTTTGAGTTTCTGGTGTTGGAAACCATCATCCAAGACAGCGACATCAAATCCGAGGTTTTTGGCCTTCTGGCAGGAAAAGAGACGGTTTTTCCCGATGAAAACACCGATCTCAGGGAAATTTTTAGCCACCATGTAGGGTTCATCTCCTGAATCCTTCCAGCTGCCAAAAATGTTTTTGCCGTCAGAAAGAGTTTCCCCCCGGCGTTCCCATTTTCCCTTATAACCTCGAGAAACAAGAGCAGGTTTGTATCCCTGATTTTTTAAAAATGCCAAAAGATGTATGGATAAAGGAGTTTTGTTGGTGCCCCCAAAAGAGATGTTCCCGACACTGATTGTGGGAAGCGGAGCCTGTATTGACTTCAGAATGTGCCGCCTGTAGAGAGAACTTTTGATTTGACCTCCCTTTTTGTACAGAAAATAAAAGGGAGAGAGCAGACGAAACATTTTTCTAGAAATATACACCATTCTTCCGAAAGGGGTCAAATCTTTACTTAATTCCTCTGTTTGATTATAATAACTTTTTGATTTTGATAAGGAGGAAAACGATGTTTAGAAAAATATCGATTATTTTACTGATCCTTTTCATATCTGGGGCCTCGTTCAGCTGTAAAAAAAGTGCGGTCATTAATGGTTTGGAACTCGAGATTTCTTTTTCCGAAGAAAAATTGTCTGATAACCTCGTTACGGATATTCAGTACACGTGGAAAACAAGTGATGAATTTGTGAAAGTGGATCAAGATTTTAATGTTTTTGTACATTTCTGGCATAAAAGTAATCTGCTTTTTCAGGATGACCACACTCCGGAGGTCTCCACAACCCTATGGGAACCAAATAATGAATACACGTATTCACGGAGAATCTATTTTCCCACGTTTATTGATGAGTTCGATCCAAATTTCAAAGGGGAAGAGACATTGAGGTTATCGGCTGGATTCTTTTCTCCTTATGACAGGACCGGCGAGTCGAAACAGGAAATCTTAGAAGAAAAACTGAAAGTTTTCCCCCCTCCTCTTGACACTCCTGAAACAATTTATGAAGACGGCTGGTTTGATTTAGAGATCGATCCTGATGCTTTTCTCAAGCAGTGGAGATGGACAGCGAAAAGTGCAAGGTGCATCATTGATAATCCTCATCGTGATGCCCTTCTAATTATCAGAGGTGGAGTTAATCCTGAAGCTGTTCCCGGACAAAAAATCATTTTCAAAATCAATGATTTGACTCTGGATGAGTTTGTCCCGGACGAGAGTGTATTTGAGAAATCCTATAATATTTTGGATGAGATGATGGGCGACAAAGAGGAATTTTATTTGACAATTGAAGTGGATAAGTCTTTTGTTCCTGCGCAGACTTTTCCGGACTCTACTGATGAAAGGGAGCTGGGCCTTCAGATCTCATTTATTTATTTTCGCTAGGGATTGTTTCTTTTTTTCTAGGGCAGCTTTGGCCAGATCGTACTCTCCCTTGGCCTTTTCAGCATCCTTTTTAGCGATTTCCAGTCGCTGAGAGATCTCGTTCATTTGTCTTTGGATATCTTCTTTCAACTTCAAGTCATCCGTGCTGTAAAACTCCTGCAGGAGCGCTCTTATTCTCAGAGCGAGCAGGGATGCATATTCTTCTGACTTGTTCCAGCTTTCTTCGAGTTTGGCCACTGCCGTTTCATCGATTTGATCTTTGTTTTTTTCTTCACTTTCTTCGGATTCTAAAACCTCAGACTCTTCATTTGTGACGGAATCAGTAGTAGCATCAACAATTTTTTCGTTTGTTAAAGATCCAAGGGCGGGATTTATCTTTTTTTTGATCAGATCAATATTCGTGATAAAAGTGATCTTTTTCTGTGAGATTTTTGCACGCCGCTCTTTTTCCTTTTTAGATAATTCAACGAGACTTTGCGGCCATCCCCATGAAGAGAGACAAATAAGGATAAGAGCACTCAGGAATAATTTTTTAATAAACATATACTGTTTTCATCTTAAAAGAATCATTTTAAGGTGTCAACTCGGTGATCTAGTGCGTAAGCCTCCCCATTTTCGTGATTTCTCCATCATCTTCCCAGAACTCTTAATAAAATCACGAAAATAGGGAGGCTAACGGCTAGTGCAGAGGATTTAACGCTGTCCTTATTTTGAACCCTTGACCATCTGAAATTATTTCGATGGCTCCGTGAGTATCCGTGCGGTAAAGAGCCGCCCCGTTTTCCCAGTACCGCTGAAGGATTGTTGGATCCGGAAAATGGAACCTGTTGTTTTCTCCCACACAAATAACGATGACCGAGGGATTAACCGCATGCAGGAATTCTTCCGAGCTTGAAGAGAGGCTGCCGTGGTGAGGAGACTTCAGAATGTCGCTTTTGAGGACCGTTATATTTTCCCAGATATTCTGTTCTGCCTCTTGTTCTATGTCTCCGGTGAATAGAAATGACGTCTGGCCGTATGAGAGCCTTAAAACCATAGATGAATCGTTTTCAATGGAGCCGAATGGAAGACGGCTTTCTTCTGGATGAAGAATATCGATGGACGTGCCATTTATGAGACGGGAGTCTCCTCGAAACATCCACAGGTGTAATACGGAGGGGGAAAGATTCCGCTGCAGTTCCTCATGGGAATAGTTTTCTGTCGGACTCAGTGATTCCCAAAACTCCCGCACTTTGAAATTGCGAGCTACGGATACTAGTCCGTTCAAATGATCGGGGTGGGAATGAGACAATACTAAATAATCGATTGTCTTTATTCCCTTCTTCCAGAGGAAAGGAGAAAGAACTCTTTCGCCGATATCAAAACTGTCTGAAAAAAAACCTCCTCCATCTATGAGCATCTTCTTGTGACCAGGGAATTCCACCAGGATGGAATCTCCCTGGCCGACATCAATGAAAGTGACTTTCAAATCTTTTGAAAAGGAAGGAAAAGGGTAGGTGATGAGAATAGCCAAAAAAACAAGAAATCCAGCAAAGGCCAACCATTTTAGTTTTTTCTTTTTCCAAGGAAGCAGCAGGAAAAAGAGGAAGAGGAAGTATCCGATAATTGTAGCTGTATGAGGAGTGGGAATCCGGAATGATAAAAAGGAAAACCGGTCGAAAAGGTGAGAGATGGAAATGAGTAAATTAATGAGAAAATTGACAGCCGGAACAAGATAGTTTGCCAAAACTGGCGATAGAAATGAGAATAAAAGAAAGACATAGCCACTTAGCATTATGAGCGCAACAAGGGGAAGAGCCGCAAAATTGAGAAAGAGAGAAGAAAATGTAATCCTGTTAAAAGTGTTAGCCATGATAGGGAGAACGCCTAATTGGGATGCTGCGGAGAGAGCGAATATTTCGCTGATTCTCAAAGGCAGCTTTGGCAGATATTTGATGAATTTTGGATAAAAGATGACGATGGACAGCGTAGCCGCAAAGGTCAGCTGAAATCCAGCATTAAATAGACTGTAAGGATTAATGCAGAGGAGAGCAAATGCGCTGATAGATATGGTATTAAAAAGAGTGGTCTCTCTCCAGATAAGTTTCCCCAGCAGATAAATAAGCGTCATGGTGGTTGCCCTAAGGATAGAGGGCCTTCCCTCCACAAGAAATGCATACACAATAAGGATAAACATGAGCATGACGTAAGAGGAACGAGCGGATATTCTCAAGAGACGAAAGAAGAAAAAAAGGATGAAGGAAATAAGAGCAATATGTGCTCCTGAAATCGCAAAAAGATGGAATATGCCTGCGTCCTGGAGGGCTCGAGACATGGACTCGTCCATCCTCCCTCTGTCACCAAGCATCAAGGCCTCAAGCACAGCGCCTTGCGGGGAAACTGTCAGGGAATTGTTTTCGGCGGGAAAGAATCTTTCGATATTCCTTATAAGGCTCAGTTTGAACTTTGCAATTTGTCTGATAGGAGAGAGTGTGGAACCGGAAGAAATCTTTTTAATAAGGAGTGGACTTTTGGAATAGGCGCGGTTGTGGATTCTATTATTTTTTTGAAGCCTTTCAAGAAGGGCAGGATTAAAATTCTGGTAGCCCCTCGAAGAACTGATCTGTGCGGACACTTTAATTTTGTCTCGAATAAGAAGATGAAGGGGATTAGAGGGTTGTGAGGGGCGAGCCACTGTTACCCGCAAGCGGCCTTGTATCGTTTGTTCTTTTTTTTGATGGAAAATTTTTCAACGTTTAAGTACAGTGTGTCGCTGTCTTTACCTGAGGAAACGGATTTGTACAGTGTCCCATAGAAATCCACATATCCGGAGGGTTGAAGTTGATGGAGGCTGTTATTTTCATAATTCCTATCGGTGAGCCGATAGAGACTGGAACCGAATAGAAAAGTTGTCAGGAGAATAAGGAAAAATGCGAACTTGGTTTTTCGGAAAATGAAAAAGAGCCATGCGGTCGTCAGAGAGAAAAGAAGCAAAAATAAAAGGAGTGGGAGGGGCAGAAAGATTAAAGATGAAAGTAAAATCCCTGCTGCCAAAAACACGGCTAAAAAAAGAAAAGGGTATGTCATGCCATTTTGATCAGTGGGGAGGATTGTCCATCTGCTGCTGGTGATCAAGAAAGTCTAAAAGGAGATGAGACATGATTTTAATACCTAAAGGAATGCTCCTTTCATCGGGATTAAAAGAAGGATTGTGTAGAGGTGCCGGATTATTGTCCTGAGGGTCTTGAACTCCGAGCATAAAATAAAAACCGGGAACTTTTTGGCAGAAATATGAAAAATCTTCTGCGACCATCTGTGGTTTGATTCTCTTAATATTGGGGTGGCCCACAACCCGGAGGAGAGTGGGTGACATGTTTTTTGCCAATTCGGGATGGTTGTAAAGGGATGGCGCTCCTCGATTGTAGTCAACGGTATAATCTGCACCAAATGATGTGGCCGTACCTTTAACAACATTTTTAATGCTTTGTTCAATTCTATCCCTGTTGATGTCATTGATTGTCCGAACCGTCCCCTCCATGATGGCTTCTTCGGCAAGAATATTGGCACGAGTACCGCCAGTAATTTTTCCAATGGTGATTACCGCTGGGTCAGTTGGGTCATTGGTGCGGCTAACTATGCTTTGAATCCCTTGGATGATTTGAGCCGCAATCACAATGGCATCGATTCCTTCTTGTGGCCGAGCACCATGAGCACTCTTCCCTTTGATTGTGATTCTGAAAGAATCGGAACTGGCCATCACAAAACCCTCAGAAAAAGCGATTCTGCCGATATTGATTGGCCAGACATGAAGACCAAAAATAGCTCCGACCTCAGGATTTTCAAGTGCCCCTTCTTTGATCATGAGTTGAGCTCCTCCCTCTTCTCCACGGGGAGGGCCTTCTTCAGCAGGTTGGAATATGAATTTTACATTGCCTTTGATTTTATCCCTTAGATCAGAAAGAATCATCGCAGTTCCCAATACAATGGCCGTGTGAATGTCATGTCCGCATGCATGCATAACACCTGGATTCAATGATTCGTAAGTCAGCCCGGTTTTTTCCTGGATAGGCAGTGCATCCATGTCTGCTCTGATGGCCACTGTTTGCCCTTGTTGAGCCCCCCTAAGTAGGGCGACTACACCGGTTTTTGCCACTCCTGTACGGATCTCAAAGCCCAAGGACAGCAGTTTGGATGCTATGAGTTTAGCGGTTTCAAATTCGCGATTGCCTAATTCGGGATTCATGTGTATGAAGCGGCGCGTATTGATGATTTCTTGGTAGTGATCTTTGATGGATTTTTCAATACGGAAAGCAGTTTTGCTGTCGACGGCAAAACTGGAACTGAAAAAAAGAAGGCAAAAAATAATAAACAGCATGAAGGCCTTCACGCTGGATGTCAAACGCATGGACGTATCTTAAAACCGCACCCTCATAATGTCAACCAACAGAGAGGGAGAGAGCCGGACGGAACCCTTACGTATTCTGCCCCCATCACATACGAATGTGGATGGTGACAGACATACGACGTCCATCCGGCTCAACTAAAGGTTGCAGCATGGTCTGGGGAAAACTACGCGTGATTTCGTATCACTTTTTTGAACTCGTTCTTTAAATCACGGAAATGAAGATGTTTTTCATCCGACTCAATTGAAAAAGATTAGATGGTGGGATTTTCCATGTAGGTGCCGTAGAATTTTTCGAGGACTGCCGAAATTTCGCCGAGAGTAGCTCTGGCTTTGACGGCCTCAATCATGGGAGGGAGGATATTCTGATTATTTTTCACAGCCTCTTCGAGCGAGTGGAGTTTTTGCGATGCTTCTTTTTTAGACCTGTTGGCTTTAAAATCGAGAGTTTTCTTTATCTGAGTTTTTTCTACTCTTTCAGGGACCGCGTTGACCGTGAAATTGATTTTTTCACTTCCATGGCCAAATTCATTAAAACCAACGATGATTTGTTTTTTACTCTCAAGTCGTTTCTGGTAGTCATAGGCGCTGTTTTGGATTTCCTTTTGGATATACCCATTTTCGATGGCTTGGAGGACTCCTCCCATATTTTCGATTGCCTGGAGGTAAGTGTTGACTTTGTCCTCGATTTGATCTGTAAGGGATTCCAAAAAATAAGAGCCTCCCAGTGGATCCACTGTATCGGTCACGCCACTTTCAAAAGCGAGGATCTGTTGTGTACGAAGTGCGATCCGGACA
>JAUWVG010000395.1 GCA_030617525.1 Candidatus Aminicenantota bacterium
CTTCAAGCCCGGCTTATGTCTCAGGCGTTGAGGAAACTGACAGCCATTGTCGCCCGGTCTAAAACATGCTTCATTTTTGTCAACCAATTACGAGAGAAAATCGGATTTTTTCTGGGCAATCCCGAGACGACAACGGGAGGACGTGCCCTTAAATTCTATACCTCTTTGAGAATCGATGTACGGAGAATTGCCACACTAAAAGATGGAGAGAGTGTCATAGGCAACAGGGTCAAAGTCAAGATCGTGAAAAACAAGATGGCTCCTCCCTTCCGTCTCGCTCAGTTCGATATCATCTACGGAGAGGGGATCTCCAAAGAGGGGGATTTGATTGACTGCGGCGTGGAATACGGGTTTATCGAAAAGGCCGGAACCTGGTACTCCTATAAGGGAGAGAGATTGGGTCAAGGGCGGGAGAATGTCAAAAAACTCCTCAAGGAAAATCCTGAGCTCTTTGAGGAGCTCAATTTGGAAGTCCGAAAAAAAGCCGGGCTTATTCCTCAGGAAGAACCTGTTGCAGACAAGAAAAAAGAGTAGTTCATCAACTTAAATCAGGATCTCCGGGTCGAGCCCCGATCAAATCACGGAAAATCAAGAGTGGAAGGAAAATGCTAAAGAAATATTCCAGGGGTCTATTCGTTTCACTTTTATTTATATTGTGTTTAAGCCTTACGGCCAATGTTTTTGTTCAGGGCGAAAATCCTTTTGATCCCCGAACAAAAGAGGTCGACCAAATTTTTGCCAGCTGGGACAAACCCGATTCCGCCGGATGCGCCTTGGGGATCATCCAGGACGGTCATTTCATTTACAGGTGCGGCTACGGGATGGCCAATCTGGAATATGGTATTCCCCTGTCGTCCCAGTCGGTGTTTCGTATCGGTTCGACTTCCAAGCAGTTTACAGCCATGTGCATTGTCCTGCTTGAGGAGGAAGGCAAACTTTCCGTGGAAAACAACCTCAAAAAGTACTTTCCGGAAATGCCCGGCTATGCAGAATCCATCACGATCCGGCATCTTCTTCACCACACCAGTGGCGTGAGAGACTATCTAACCCTCATGAGTCTTGCGGGAGCCAGAGGGGACGATTTTTATATTGATCCGGAAGTTGTTGACCTGATTGTCCGGCAGAAAGAGCTGAACTTTGCTCCCGGAGAGGAGTTTCTCTACAGCAATTCCGGGTATTTTCTCCTG
Source organism: Candidatus Aminicenantota bacterium (assembly GCA_030617525.1). Lineage (GTDB taxonomy): Bacteria > Acidobacteriota > Aminicenantia > Aminicenantales > Aminicenantaceae > JAUWVG01. The sequence continues at coordinate 1,188 of JAUWVG010000395.1, forward strand.
GCTGAGATTGTCAAAAGAGTGACCGGTGATTCCATGCGTGTGTACGCCGAAGATAAGATATTTAAGCCTCTGGGGATGACTCATACTCATTTTCACGATGATCATGCGCAAATTGTGAAAAACCGCGCTTCGGGCTATGGCCGCGAAAAAGATGGGAATTTTTGGATCAATATGACCACACTGGGAATGATCGGAGATGGGGGGGTGTTCACGTCGGTTGACGATCTGCTGCGATGGGATTTGAATTTTTACGACAATAAACTAGGCAACGCCGATCAGAAACTGATTGATAAAATGCAGACGCCCGGAGTTCTCAACAGCGGTGAAAATCGCGGCTATGCATTTGGGCTTGGTATAAGCGAGTATAAAGGCCTGAAAATGGTCAGTCATGGAGGTGCTTTTGTTGGCTTCCGGGCCGACATGATTCGCTTTCCCGAACAGAAATTTTCAGTGATCGTGCTGGCCAACCTGGGGAGTATCAATCCCAGCCGTCTTGCAAAGCAGGTGGCCGATATCTATCTGGCAGACCAATTTAAGCCTGAAAAGAAAAAGCCGGATGTTGCCAAAACTCCTAAAAAGAAGTCCGATATTAAAACGAAAAAAAAAGTTCCGGGTGAAACACCCAGTGCCAAACAACTTGAGGCTTATGTGGGAGACTACTACAGTGAGGAACTGGACGTGACCTACTGCATCTTTTTTAAAGAAAAAAACCTGCGGTTGAAGCAAAAAAAGCTGCACAGGCCCTACCCCGGAGGGATTCTCCTGCAGCAGCAAGAAGATAGATATAATGTAGGAAGGCTTATCCTGAACTTTAACCGTGATGAAAGGAACAATGTGACCTCTTTTACCGTGAACGCGGGCCGGGTGAAAAATATCCGCTTTGTGAAGCTATAGACAAAAAAGGCCGGTTAATCCCTCAAAATTCCTGGAAAAGATTGTCTAATAGCTCTGTAAACCCGTGACGTTATCCTTTTTTCAAAATCGAGCATGTCCGATGCCTTGGGATTGCCTTTGGACCAAACATCCAGCTTGGCTTCTGTCTCTGCCAAAACATCATTTTCGATCTTATAGAGAGTGTCCAGAATTCCTTTCCGCCCGTATTTGAGGAGTTTTGTGACATTCATATACTGTCCCATATGTCCACGGCTGTCGTCGTAGAGAAAGGACACAATTTGTCTTGCCAGATCATTCATGGGGGCTGTATTTTCCCCTGTCATTTCTTCCGGCACGCCTTGAGCATGGACCCACAGGGGGACGGCGACTGAAGTGACCGGTTGGCCGAGGAGAACCCACATTGTAGCCAAAAAAGCTTTTTCCGGACTTGGAGCGCCGTGGAACACCGAAACAGAGACCGTAGAATTGCGGTTTATTGTATCAGAGGTATTGATATAGAGGGGATTCTCAAAGGAGGTTCTCCTGACTTGTTTGTAGGGATCACTGTGGAGCTTTGCATTGATCAGGTCACGGGCGGCTTCCTGGAGGATAAACCTGTGAGTGACGCGCTTCTTAGCGGCGGCTTCTTCTAAGATGTGCAGATCTCTTTCATGCCGGATGTATCCTCCTCCCTGGTTTTTCTTGGGTGCCGAAAAGGCAAAATTGGTACGAGCAATAAATCCTTGTGGTGCATCCTTTGGATTGTTGGCATCATATTTGACAAAGGAGTCATTTCGTGTTTCAAAAAAGCAGGCCCTTCCACTGGCGTCGATGACGCCGTAGTTGGTCGCCACATTCCTCTGGCCGTTTGTCCTGTTTAGGAGTTCCTCAAATTCAGCAACATCGGCACATTCGCCGAGAGCCCGCTTCATAAAGATTCCATTTTGACCTCCTGTCCCCGGTCCCGTGGACAGATCTGTCGAATTGGTGTTCATTATTGCAAAACCCTGGCTGTTGATTCCCTGCCAGACGTGAAGAGCATTCATGTCTGTGGAATTGATGACACCGATGAAGCTGTATTTTTCTCCCTTGAGGAACACCACTTTATTGTTTGGATCGGAAGTGTCTCTGTTTTTCCAGAGTAGAGGGCGTCCATCGGGAGTGATTTTCCCGGATATCACCGCCGAGGTACAGGGATAGAGGTTGGAGATGTTCAAGAATAAAGTACAAAAAGCAAAGACAAGAAAGGATTTCAACAATAAAAAGAGATGAATCCTGAAATAATTTTTCATGACTCCAGTCCTCCTTAATAACCCAGGTTAGAGAATAAAGCCAAATATAAGAAAAAGACCTAAGGCCAGCCCTCCTGCAATCAGTGCGTAGGGAAGCTGGGTGCGCACATGGTCGATGTGGTCGGTCGCCGAAGCCATCGAGGAGATGATGGTGGTGTCTGAAATGGGGGAGCAGTGGTCTCCGAAAACACCGCCTCCCAG
>JAUWVG010000458.1 GCA_030617525.1 Candidatus Aminicenantota bacterium
TTGCTCCCCATGACGGCGCCGATACCTGTTCTGCCCAAACACCGTCCGAAATCGTTATTTATGTAAGCAAACTTGACCAAATTCTCTCCGGCAGGACCGATGGTCAAGATCCCGGCTTTCTTCCCTTTATTTTTCTCCCTAAGTATCTTCTCCGTTTCAAGGCTGTCCTTGCCTGCCAGGAAACCGGCATTTTTGAAGGAAACAGAACTGTTATCAACCTCGATATAGGTCCATTCATCGAATGCACCGTCCAGAACAAAAGCATCATAACCGGTTTTTGTTATGTGAAGAAAAGCTTTGCCGCCCGAATAGGCTTCGGAGTAGATCCCGGTCAGAGGCGACTTGGTGAAGGCTGCATACCGGTTTGCACCCCATATCTTAAAACCGTTGGCAGGGCCTGTAGCCAGGATCAGTTTATTAGCCGGGGACAATGGGTCTACACCGACAGGATTTTTCTTCACCAAAAGGTAAGACGCCAGGCCTTTTCCGCCCAGAAATTTCTCATAAATCGATGCCGCTACAGGCTCTTCACTGCAGTGCTTATCACTGCAGTTTATGTTCAAGATCTTCCCGAAAACCCCCTTCATTTGCCGTCTCCTTTATTATAGAAATGATTTTACTATATTCCCTCCCAGATTATTTATAAAATCCGCTTCATGGGTGACTTCCTTTGCCGCTTTGGCAATCTCGACTCAAGGACAATCCAGAAAGCAGGATATGCACACGTCAAAACTATCTTTTCGTAATCTTATCAAGATTGGAATTAGAAAAAAAAGTTCTTTTTTTTTCGATGCAAGGCTCTGGCAAGGAAATCACGGCCGATCGGATAGAGAATGATTAGGCAGAGTCCTAAAGCTCCGCTCACCACGAGATAGCTGCTCGCGATTGTCAACTCGATCTGTTTGAAAAAAACAGAGATTGCAACGTAAAAAAGTAATATGGCAAAAAGAACTTTTATTCTTATTTCTGCAGCAGTCTTGACTGCCGCAACTCCCAACTGGATACCCACGATTGATCCTGTGAGAATGACGACTGCTGTCGTCCAATCCACATGACCTGCGATGGCGTAGGTGAATGCTCCGTAGGATGATGTAAAAAAAACGATTATCAGAGAAGTGCCGACAGCCGTGATGGCCGGAACTCCGACGACGTAGATCAAAAAAGGAAGAGCTATAAAACCCCCTCCGACCCCCAACAAACCCGATAGGAAACCGATTAGAACACCAGCTGCGATGATGACCCAACAGGAAATGGAGACCGATTCCGATTGAGGAAGCATAATCTTTGGAGGGAATCCTATTTTTGAAACAATACGTTTCGGCAGGAAGCTTTTTTCTTGATCTTGAGTTCCCTTTCCTTTCTGATTGTCCGCTGTCTTCTTTGTCCCGGAGAGATACTCTTTCATCATAAAAAAGGATATCAGGATGAGAATTATGATGTATGTGACTCTAATAGATGTCTCGGCTAAATTCTGCCTTTCTAAGTACAGCACAAACCTTTTCCCAAATTCCACCCCGCCAATGCTGGACAATCCAAGGATTATGCCTAGCTTGAGATGGCCGTTGCCCAATCTTAGGTGTCTCCATGCTCCGACCAAGGCATTGCCTAAGAGTGCGAAAAAACCGGTGCCAATGGCAGTGACGATTTGCAGGCCGAGAATATTCAATACCGGAGTCAGAAAAAAACCTCCTCCCACTCCAAAAAAACCCGAGAATATTCCGGATACGAATCCTATGAAAAAGAGCAAAATCAGGTTATCCATCTCTCTTTGTGTGTTTAAACATTAACATTCTTATTCTATGTGGCCTTATTCACGGAGGGAATAGACTAAAAAGCTATTGGATTTTAGAGAGTGCAATGTTCTCTTTAATCCTTATGAAAATTGTCCTCTCGTTTGCAGGGAGGAATATGTGAAAAGGCCGAGGAAAAGGAGCTTTTAAGAGGCTCCCTTTCCGCAGATGTTTTTCCCTATTGAAGAAGGTATTCCAGTCTTAAAAGGTGAATCTAGCGCTCAATTTGAACGTTCTTACCCCATGAACACTTGTCATTGTTCCATAGTTTGGCGATATCTGATAATTCCCATTCGCGTATAGACGCCCGGCCTGATTGGAAATAATTGAATAAGAAGAATCTCCAAAGAGGTTTAAAACATCGACGAACAAACCTAATCTACTTAACTCGCCAAATCGAAAGACTTTTTCTAATCGAATATCCAAAATGGTTCGCGAGCGATGTCTGTTGGAGTCCGGAGGTTCAGCCATGACACTTACAAAATTTCCTGGATATTGAAAATTGGCTGGATCGTATGGAAGCTGTACTTGGATAGTCCGGCCCCACGGAGTCCCAGAAAAGAACTTGAAGTAGCCACTCACAATAAAATCGGCCGGCAGCATTACAGAACTTTGAAGTTTTATCGTCAAAGGCCGGTCCCATGAAAGCTTGCCGTCTCTATTGACAAACCAGTTGGGTGTATCAAAAGGCTGGTTGTGACCGACAGAGTCCTCGAAATCCTCACCGGTGTTTCCGTGCAATTTACTCAGTGTTATCGAACCCAAGAACTGCCAATTGTTGGACATTCTCTTCTGGAGAACGAAGTCCACTCCGTTGTATGTCCTCTTGGCTTCCGGAATATTTTGGTACCAAATCAAACTTGGCGGAGAACCTCTTTTTTCCCCGTAGACAGTGATCTGCTGATCGTCGCCCGTGCCGAATACGCCATCATTTCCTGGCTCGGTCGTCGTATAGGGAACCCACCATTCACCGTCTGGTTTGTATCCTCTTAATTTTTCGGTATTATCAATCCAGTTGTGAGTCGTCTTGTGGATGTAAGTCACAGAAAATCGGACATCTTTAAAAAGTTCTCTATCGATACCGACCATAAATTCCTGGGTTTTGGGAGATTTGATATTAGGATCGACAAC
>JAUWVG010000114.1 GCA_030617525.1 Candidatus Aminicenantota bacterium
GCACCGGATAAGGATAAACTGGCGCCAACCAAAAAAGCAAGAATGGCTCGAGAAAGACGGATCTGGAATATTGTGGAATTTGAAGCATCACCCCGGAAGACAAAATTCCAGAGATCGTTTAATCCTGTCTTTGCCGGCCCATGACATAATGAAATCATCATGCCCAGGACAAACAGGACAAGCAGCAGGAAGAGGAGCCGCCGTTTTTTTTTCATGTGTTTGGTTATTTATTGGAAAAGGCTTCCGGATGAAATATTCGGGCAAGGTTGTTCAAAGCATCGATAATCCGTGGGCCGGGACGGGTGGCCAGATTTTCATCTAAAAAATATAGATTGTCTTGTTCGACGGCTTGAAGGTTTTTGAGAAAAACTCCTTTTGAGATGGTTTTTTTTTCTTCGAGAAAGGCCTCTTGGGATTTGGAAAGGATAATGATGAAATCCGGGTTTTCGGCAATGAGCTGCTCTTGGTTGAAGAGCAGCCATTTCTTTTGTATGTTTCCCGCGATATTTTTTCCTTTGGCTTTGTTCAGAAGATCATCCATGAAGCTGTTTTTTCCACAGGTCCAAAGCCCCACACCATGAAGAAAGACAAATACTTTTGGGATGTTTTTGACTCTTTTTAGGGCAAAGATTATGTTTTTGTGCCGCATCCTTAGGGGCTGGAGAAGCTTTGCCGCTCGTTTTTCGACCCAGGTAATTTGGGCGACCGTTTCGATGACAGAGAAAACACTTTCGATAGTTATCCCCATTTCGAGGACAAAAACAGGAAGGTTGAATTCTTGCATTCGTTTTATAAGGCGAATGGGATTTCCCCTAAAACCAATAATGAGATCCGGATTCAAAGAGATGATTTTTTCCAGGTTTGGGTCCACCAAACCTCCGATTCTCTCCTTTTGTAAGGCTTCGAGAGGATAATCGCAAAAACGTGTCACTCCAACAATATTATCGCCAAGATCGAGGGCAAAAAGGATTTCCGTGATATTGGGGGCCAAGGAGATGATTCTTTTTGGGGGGGATTCCATCTGGGTGATAAACCCTAGAGCATCGGTAAAGACTTTGTGTTGTGCCGAGACCGGTATCAGGGGCAAAAGAAGGACAAGCAAAATGAATCCGAATTTACGGCCGGTCATGGTTTTTCCTCTATTGTCGGGATGAATGATATTTCCGGGAGTCCGGAGTGAGCATTTTTTCTAATATCCACATCAGTCCGGAAAACATCTTGGATGTAGGATTTGGTGATGAGTTTTTCCGGAGGACCTTGAGCAAATATTTTTCCATCTTTGAGGAACATGAGGCGTTGAGAATAAGGAATGACAAGATTGATATTGTGCTCGGTGGTCAGAATGGTTTTCCCCTTTTCTTCCTGAAGCCGTTTAAGAATTCTGTAAATTTCGACCTGATAGCTTATATCCAGATGTGAACTCGGCTCATCGAGGAAGAGGAGAGGAGTGTCCTGCGCCAATGCGCGGGCGATAAAGACTCTCTGCTGCTCCCCGCCGCTCAGGTGAGCGATTTTCTTGTGCCGAAAATGGTGGATTTCCGTAAGCTCCATGACGTCTTGAATGGCGTCCTTATCCATAGATGTTGTTCTCTCCAAACGGCCTTGATGCACGTATCTTCCCATATGGATAATTTCCAGTACTGAAAATTCAAAGGACAAATTTGATATCTGAGGGACATAGGCAATCTGTTTAGCCATGTGCTGAGCCGTTAAGGAGAAAGCATTTTTTTCGCCCACTTCAACGGTTCCTCTGACATTTTTCAAGAGACCCTGAAGTGCCTTGATCAAAGTGCTCTTTCCTGAACCGTTCCGTCCCAGGATAGCGATAAATTCTCCCTGTTCTAGAGAAAATGAGATATCTGTGATGATATCCCCGTTTCCGTATCCTGCAGAGAGGTTCAAAACATTAAGAATAGTCATGACAAATAAGGATTATGCCATAAAACACGCTCTTTTGAAAAATTCAATCATATGAAGGACACATCCCAATTCCGTGATTTCTGAATTAAAGGGACATCATACTTAATTCCGCGAGAATTAAGTATGATGTCCCTTTAATTCAGAAATCACGGAATTGGGCTGCTCCTTCCCACTCCATTCTGTTGACTTTTTGAGGGGATAACTCTAATATTTAGGCTGATTTATCCTGAATTATTTACGAGCTGAGGTTGCTATAGATGCGAGGCATCGGCACATGAAGCTGTGGTTGTCCACCGCGAATGTGTCGTAACGAAGCAGATGTGGTAAGATCGGCTCGCCCGGAGGGTAAAAAATGCCGACATTTGATATAAACTGGCCAGCAAACAAAGTGATGTTCGAGATATTGCTAAAAAATCATGCTATCAAGTTGATATCATTTAAGATAAATGAAGGTGTTGGAAGTTTTTATAAATAATTCAGGTTTTAACCCTTATAGAATGAGAGATCAATTAGGCAGAACAATGAAGGAAGATTATGATTTTCAGCGGATAGAGGCGAAATGGCAGAAAGTTTGGGAGGACAAAGAAGCTTTCCGGGTTTTTGAAGACACAAAAAAAACAAAATTCTACTGCCTGGAGATGTACCCCTATCCCTCTGGCAGAATCCACATGGGACATGTTCGCAATTACACAATTGGTGATGTGATTTCTCGCCATAAGGTGATGAAGGGATTCAATGTCCTTCACCCCATAGGCTGGGATGCTTTTGGCATGCCTGCTGAAAATGCGGCCATAAAAAGCGGAGTCCATCCACAAAAATGGACACTGGACAATATCGCTCACATGAAGCATCAGCTCAAGAGGATGGGATTTTATTACGATTGGGGAAGGGAAGTGAATACCTGCCTTCCAGAATACTACAGATGGAACCAATGGATTTTCCTTCAAATGTACTCGAGGGGATTGGCCTACAAGAAAAAGCGTTGGGTCAACTGGTGTCCTCAGTGTCAGACCGTGCTGGCCAATGAACAGGCGGCTGGCAATACATGCTGGCGCTGTGATTCGGAAGTTGAACAGAAAGATATGGAACAGTGGTTTCTCAAAATCACAGAGTATGCCGAAGAGCTGCTCTCCGGGCATGATCTTCTTAAAAAATGGCCCGAACATGTTCTTCTCATGCAGAAGAATTGGATCGGGAAAAGTAGGGGAGCCCATGTGACATTTCCAGTCTCCGGTACGGATTTGTCTATCGAAGTCTTCACGACACGTGTCGATACAATCTACGGAGCCACTTTTGTTGCGATCTCTCCAGAGCATCCTTTGAGCCAAAAGCTGATTTCTGATTCCGATCAAAAAGAACGGTTCCAGGCATGGATTGATTCGAGCATTAAAATGCAGCGGCTCGAGAAAGATCTAATCGAAGAAGAAAAAATAGGCATCGATACCGGGAAAAAAGCCATTAATCCCTATTCTGGGGAGAAAGTCCCGATCTGGATTGCCAATTATGTTCTATTGGAATATGGGACTGGAGCCGTCATGGCCGTTCCCGGTCATGATCAAAGAGATTTTGATTTCGCCAAGAAATATTCCATTCCCATACGAGAGGTCATTATTCCAGAGGGCAAATCCTCCTCAGGTGAGCTGAAGGAGGCTTTTGAAGGATACGGGAGGCTAGTGAATTCTGGAGATTTTACGGGAAAAACTTCTGAAGAGGCCATGAATGCCATGGCCCAATATGCTGAAGATTCGGGATTTGGACGGGGAAGTATCCTGTTCCGTCTAAGAGACTGGGGTATCTCCCGGCAGAGATACTGGGGAACTCCCATCCCCATTATTTACTGCGAAAAGTGTGGAGCATTAGGTGTTCCGGAAAAAGATTTGCCAGTGGTTCTTCCTCCGAATGTGGAATTCCAAGGAGTCGAGGGTTCTCCACTGGAACATGCCGACAGTTTTGTCAACACCAACTGTCCCCAGTGTGGAGGACAGGCACGCCGGGAAACCGATACTATGGACACGTTTTTTGATTCATCCTGGTATTATTTTCGCTACTGCTCTTCTCAGGAAGAAACAAAGCCTTTTCAGCCCTCGGCAGTTGATTATTGGATGCCCGTCGATCTCTATATCGGGGGAGTCGAACATGCTATTCTACATCTGATCTATGCCCGGTTTTTCTGTAAGATCCTCAGAGATATAGGTTTGACGACCATGGATGAACCCTTCCCACACTATCTTCCTCAAGGGATGGTCACCAAGGACGGTTCGGCCATGTCGAAATCCAAAGGGAATGTCGTGGATCCCGATGAAATCCTGGCACGATTTGGTGCCGACACCCTGCGGGTCTTTATCCTTTTTTCATCTCCTCCGGAAAAAGAAATTGCCTGGAATGAAAAGGGCATTGAGGGGAGCTACAGATTTCTCGTCCGTATCTGGACTTTTGTCCAAAAGAATCTAGACCTCTTTTCCCGGGATAAAAACCAAACGTTGGAAACGGTTGTGGAGAGTGAACTCCACCTTCCATTGAAAACAAAAATGCACCAGACGATAAAAAAGGTTGGGGACGATATCGAAAAAAGGTATCATTTGAATACAGCCATCAGCTCTATAATGGAACTCTTCAATTTTCTTAAAAAAGAGTGTGACAACCTGAAAAACAGTCAAAAGGACAGGGATCTATTGAAAAATGCCATGGAAATTCTTGTCCTTCTGCTCTCCCCATTTGCCCCACACTTTTGCGAGGAAATTTGGGAAAAAATGGGGCACCAAAACCTTCTTCTTCATACATCCTGGCCGGTTTTTGACCCTGAGCTGGCAAGAGAGGAAACCGTCACTATTGTTGTTCAGGTCAACGGAAAACTCAGAGATAAGTTTGATGCCGGGAGAGGGCTGCCAAAAGAGGATTTAGAACGAAAAGCCTTGGAATTAGAGAGAATCCGAAATATAATCGGAGATAAAAAGATTAGAAAAGTTATTTGTGTTCAAGACAAACTGGTCAATGTTGTTATTTAACCTGGATAATTAACGAGGTTGGATATGAGAAAGATTATTCTCTTATTTTTAATATGTCTTATTTCTGTTCAGTGTGGATACCATTTGCGGGGAACAGGGAGTTTTCTTCCCGATCACATCCAAAAAATCAATATCCCGATGTTCAAAAATCAGACGACACGGTTTCAGCTGGATTTGAAGTTGACCCAAGCTGTCATCGATGAGATTGTTGCCAGAGGAAAGGTTGAGATATCAGGAGATCCCACGGCTGCAGATGCAATTTTGGTCGGAGAAATCATTTCTTTTGAGGCGGTCCCAATTGCATTTGGAGTTGAGGCTACCGCTGACCGCTACAATATCATTGTGGTCACCAAGATTGTATTGCGGGACCTTGTGAACAATAAAATTATTTATTCCAATCCCAATCATTCTTACCAATATGAATACCAAGTTCCCGAAGGTGCGGACTTCGAGAGTATGGAATCAGAAGCCCTTGATAAATTGGCCGAAAGATTTGCCCGCAGTTTGGTTATCACAATGCTGGAAGGATTTTAAGCTTGAGTCCTCCCCTTATCAGAGAGGATAGTCTTTGTCCCTGCTACTTTTTTTATGGGGAAGAGCCTTTCATTGCCTCCCAATTCATAGACCGGGTCAAAGAGATTCTTGTCGATAAAGACCTTGAAGATAACAGCGTTGAAAAATTTCGATTGGAAGAACATTCCTGGTCTGAGATCATCGATTTGGCGCGTACGGTTCCGTTTTTCACTTCGCGACGGCTTATCACGGTCGAAATCTCCGAAACACGGGAAGCAAAACTTTCCGCAACAGAAAAGAATCTGCTCAATGAGTATTTTCAAACATGTTCAGCACAGACTGTTATGGTTGTCATTTTTTCAGGGAAAGTGAAGAAAAGTACCCCTCTCGTAAAATTTTTTTCTTCCTTGCCTTCCTCGAGCGTTGTCCTTGAAGAAATGAAGCCCTTAAAGGGCCGGGCCTTACTTTCCTGGATTGAAAAACAGTTTCTTGTGTACAATAAAGAACCGACATTTGATGCAGCAAAACGTTTGGCAGAGATTGCTGGAAATAATCTCGGCCGGATCCATAACGAGATTGAAAAAATAGTGACCTATGTCGGCGAAAAAAAACAAATTGAATTGGATGATATCAACCAAATATCTGGCTGGGTAAAATCTTTTCTCGAGTGGGAGATTGCAGAAAGTCTGGAGAAGGGAGATTATGAACAAAGCCTCATCGTTCTTGATAAATTATTAAACAAGGAAGGAACCAGACCAGAATACATCTTGGGTACATTTTCCCGGTTCTTTTCTAACCTTTTATTGGCAAAACTTCTCCTGTCAGAAAAAAACAAAGAGCGGAAAGCGATTTTCAGAGAATTCAAGCCGCAGATCCTGGAGAAATTCGGAGACTTTTATACGAGAAAATTCAATGAATTCTTTTCTCTGGTTGAGGGCCTGTCTCTGGCAGATCTCAATCGCTTTCTGGCCAAGCTGGAGGAGATAGATTTACAGATAAAGACATCCTCTCTTTCTCTTCAAACACTTCTGGAAGGATTTCTTTTTGAATACTGTCGCTTTCTTGGAGAAGATCGCGTTATTTGGAGGGGGAGGCGTTAAGTAATTCGACCTGACGGCTTAAACGTGATTTGTGCCTGTTGCCCTGGTTTTCGTGGATGGTCCCTTTTTTTATTGACTTGTCGATAGTTGAAAATGTTTTGGGCAAAAGTTTTTGAGCCTCTTCTTTGTTTTTGTTTTGAATGGCCTTTCGCAGTGCCTTAATTTGAGTGCGCAGAATGGACTTGTTGCTCTGGTTGATGGCGTTTTTTTTGAGGCTCTGCCTCCACTGTTTGACTGCGGACTTTATTATAGCCATTTTTTTCTCCTGCAAAGAAATGGTATGATAAGACATCTCAATCCTAAAGTCAACCTTCTAATAGGGTTAGAGGAAATGGGCACAACATGAAAGAAGAACCAAAAAATCCTCTGACTGAGCCCCTTCCTGCACACCAGGAGACACAGAATCGTAGGCTGGTCCGCTCAACTTTGTCCATGACCCTCCCCACTGTTTTGAGCCGGATATTGGGTTATATCCGTGATATGCTCCAGGCTAAATATCTCGGTACGGGCAGAGGGATGGATGCCTTTATCATTGCCAATCTTATTCCCAATTTAATGCGTCGCTTGACAGCCGAAGGAGCGATGACGGCGGCGTTT
>JAUWVG010000143.1 GCA_030617525.1 Candidatus Aminicenantota bacterium
TTTGGGGTGAATTTTCGCAAATATTCCCGGCAGATTGTGATCCCGCCCCATGGCAAAGCTGACCCTGGATGAGGAATAGATCGTTGCATTGAGCGCGGACATGGTCGAAAACAGCCCGCCAATAAGAAAAATAATCCGGCCAAGCTTGCCCATCATAAAATGCTCGGCAGCTTCGATCATGGCCATCTCACCTTTTTGACCCAGATACTGCCATGTCGGCACACCTCCTTCGGGAGCAACCGCTCCTAGGGCGACAAAGGCTACCAGAATATAAACAGGAACAACAATAGCCAGAGACAGAAAAATCGAACGGGGGATGTTCCGCTTAGGGTCTTTGACCTCTTCTCCGCACTGGGCAATGATCTCATATCCCTCGAAGGCAATAAAGGTCAGCCCCATCGCCATGATTATGCCTATGGCTCCTTTCTGAAAAAAACCGGTAAAATGTGCCGGCCAGGGTTCGGGTGTTTTCCCGGAAAATATGGCCACACAGCCGAATACAATAAATAACGCAATGACTATCATCTTGATAATCGTCACCACTGTTTCAGCCTGGCCGGTTTCTTTGGCTCCACGGAAATTGATGTAGGCAAACAGCAGGGTCACAACAACAGCAATAAGTTTTGCAGCCGCATTGTACGGCTCAGGGCCCAAAACAGATGGCATCAGATTCGTTAAATCGACATGCGCCATATGAAGAAGATCGACACTGAAGGTCCCAAAAGCCACAGCATACAAGCTGCAGGCTACAGCATGGGCAAACCAGCTGATCCAGCCCGAAAGAAATCCGTTGGGTTGAGGAAGGGCTTCCTTGACCCAGAGATAACCACCGCCCGCCTCAGGGAAACAGGATCCCAGTTCGGCATACGACATGGCTGTTAAACCTGCAACAAGGCCGTTGAGGGCAAAAACCAGGATCAAAGCAGGACCGGCCACGGCCGCCGCCAATCCGGTCAGCACAAAAATCCCTGCACCAATCATGGCTCCGACACCGATCATTGTGACATGCATCAATCCCATGTCACGGGACAATTCGGTGACAGGCTTCTTCCCCATGTTTGTGCCGTTATCTGGTTGTTTTTCTGCCATCTTCAGCTGGTTCTGTTATTTTTCCTCTTCGTCTTTTTCCACCAGCACGTCCGCAGTCTTCATGATATTTTCCGCTTTCCAGGTTGCCAGAAAAAACACATATGGTGTCTCGGATGTGACTGCAGGGTATGTATCCGCCTCTTCGTCCTTCGCAAAAATTTTAATAGAGTAGTCCTTGCCGCCCGTTATCTTGACCGAATAAATGGGATCCGCAAAATCGTCTTTTGATTTCTCTTCAATAAAGCTGTCACATTTTAAATCGGCCAGCTGGCTCACAATGGAATCAATGTCTGTTTTATTGCCCTTGGTCCCATCTTCTGTTTGCCAAACTTCCTGTACTCCGGCCGGTTTTGCCGCCGGCTCTTCTGCCGTTTCCGGAGATGGAGCCTCTGCAGGCATCATCGTTTTGCTGAAATGAAGAGTCGAACCCTCCTGCTCTATCAGGATCCCTGTGATCTCATTCAAATCAAAAGACATCACAGTTTTTTCCCGCAGTTCTCCTCTATCCACCTCAAAAGTGCTCCGGAAGGATTCTCGGGCAAAATAGACTCGAGAATCTTCGCCTATCCTTACAAAAGTGTGTCTGTAGGTGGAGGAAACTTTTCCGACATCAAACGATCTCACTAGTTCATCCCCTTCGTAGGCATTGACTGTAATTTTTTTCTCCTCATCCAGTTCATACCGCTGGTAATCTTTGGCCTCAGCGGCCAGCTCAGTTAAAGTCAAATTCGCTACGATATCCAGCATACTTGAGACTTTGTCCGGATCAGCCGTGTATTCTTGAGGAAGAATTGTCCAACTGCTGTCCTTCCCGGATAAAACTATCGTATCCCCTTCAGAGGATATTTCAATTTTTGTGATGTTTCCCTCATTGATTCCAGCAAGATCGGGCACACGGTAGCTCATTTTATTCCCTCTGCCACCGATCAATAAAACCACCAGAAGAACAACTATCACACCAAAAAGTATCAGATATTCTTTTTTGAGTTTCATAATTAGGCCTCCACCCGATTCGTTTTTGGATTGAAGAGGTTTTGAATCATTCGCTTCTTGGCCTTTCGGCGAACCCAGACATAAAACCCAAAGAGAAGAAACAAAACCGGCACGCCGGCGATGTTAAATATTTTTACCAACATCCGAGTTGCAGCTTTAGTGTCTTTGAGAGGATTGAACCTCTGGTTTTTGCTCCGCATGACGGCAATATCTTCTTTGTTATGTAAGTAATCCATGGAATTGAGGAGAAATACTGAATTAGGAGACCGTCCTTGGTCATCGAGAACATTGTCTTTGAGGATATCTCCGGAACCAACAATGAGTATTTTCCCCGGTTTTCCGGTAGCCAGAACGCTCACATTGTCCTTAACTCTTGACTCCTCGATGACCGGTTGTTCTTGTTCCGCTTCCAAATCCTGGCTTTCTTCCTCGGAAGGTTCTTCCTTTGGTTTCTCGGGGACAGGCTTGTCGGCAAAATAGCTGGGCATGGCTCCTTCTAAAAGGTATGCCAGAGGGAAACTCTTTTGTTCCTGTGAGTTTGCCGGAGGGCTAATCATCCACGGCATCAGGTTAATCTGTCCCGCCATTTCCCATGAGTCTTGAGAGGACGAAAAGAGCTGCGTTACCTCTAGTTTATTCGCATCCGTTTTTTCCCTGTCGATTTCCACGGGAGAAACTTTAAGCATCTGTAGGATTTTGATATTATCCAGAAAATTCAGCTTATGATTGATGTTCTCGTCCTTAATGATCGGGGCAAAATAGAGGGGCATCTCTCCCGCAGTGGGATCCTGGCTTACAAAACAGTTCTCATCCATCACATAGGCCTTTTTCACTGTTACTCCGTAGTGGTCCAGAAGCTTTTCTAGTCCTGTATTTATGGGAAGGAATACGGGTTGACTCATCCCGTACATCTGCTGGTTGGCGTTCTGCTGTATCTCATTGAACGTTTCGACAAAGACAGCCAGAGATTTGCCCTTCATAAGGAACTGATCGATCTGAAACAATTCCCAATCCGAAAACTGTTCTTTGGCTCCGGCAATGATGAGCGTATCTATCGTTTCCGGGATTTCATCTGATTTAAGGTCGATTTGAGTCACACTGTAGTTCTCACGCAAAAGAGAATCAAACTTTGTCAGCATCCCGGTCTGAGGCTGCATCTGCTGAAACTGGGGAGGGAGAGATGTCGATAAAGAAAGAGTCCCATGGGAAGACAGATATCCTATTTCATCGTGTATATTAATCAGGTTGTCGATATTGGACTCAATGAAGACGTCGATTTGCTCCATCTCGACAAGCTTGAATTCCTCTTGTAAGCCCATGCTTGTCAGCTGGAGGCTTTTATCGAGGAGCTGGCGTTCAATAGATTTACCGCCATATTCCAAACCCAGAGCAATTATCGCCTCTCCGGCCGGGATTATTGAACCGTCTTCTTTTTTCAGCTCGGGCCACTGAAGTCCGAAGCGCTCATAGGCTTGAATTTCTTCTACCGGCGGGGTGGAGGTCGTCGGATCAATGTAGACAAACTCAAGCTGATCATAGACCTTGCCGTTCAAGACATTCACTCTGCTCTGGATTTGGTTTTTTAGACTTTCAAGTCCTAGGATATTAATTTCCTCTGCTATCTGGAGGAGGGAGGAAGATTGAACAAGCTTGACCCTTATCTTTTCCTTCAGATTCAGAAGAGCTGAAATTTTGTTGTTCATCTTCTGAAGTGTGCTTGTGATCTGATATTCCAGTCCATCCGTGCTCGTAATAGCGGGAATCCGTTCGATAATATCTCCATGAATAAACACCATCCCCATATATGCCCGCTGTACCTTGGCTTCATCCTGTTCGATGGTCTGAACATTAACAGGAGATATACCGTAATCCTGGGCTTTTTGCCGGTTCTCTTCGGCTCTATCACTCAGATCGCCCTCCTTGGCGCTGACATCAAAGAATCTGTAGCTCAGGAAATTTTTTGCGTGGGACGCGTATTCATCCAGCATATCATTGAGGTAATTCTCTATGTTATTGTATGGAGCAGGGAGGTTCTTGGAAAAAAAGACGTTGATGGTCAGCGGTTCCCTGAGGGTCGCCACCGCACTTTTGCTGGCACGAGAGAGAGAATAGAGACCATTGGATGTCAGGTCAAGCCGGAAAAAGATTTTCATACCCACCAGGTTCACCAGAATAACGATGACCAGATAGAGAATAAACTTATAATATTTTGACATTTCTTTTTTGGTATTCATGTTAATCCTCACTTCTTTCCCTGCATGATAAGATTTGTCCCATAAAGAACAACAAAAGACACCGAGACAAAATACAGGATATCCCGGAGATCAATCACGCCTTTAGCAATATTTTGAAAGTGATAATTGGCACTGAGATACTGAAAAATTCCCACCAGAAAATTCGGCAGGAAAAAGAGCATAAAATCAATCAGCAGCGTAAGCGCCAAACAGACGGCCATCCCGATGATAAAGGCTACAACCTGATTTCGGGTGACGGACGAGGCCAAAAGCCCTATTGCGCTGAAAGTAGCGCCAAGAAGAATGGCGCCCAGGTATCCCCCGATCACTGGCCCCCAATCGAGCTTCCCTAGAAAAGTTGTTGTCACAGCATAAAAAAGTGTCGGAATAAGCATAATCCCGATAAACCCCACTGCGGCAAGGAACTTCCCTACAATGATATCCCGGAATGTCACCGGCATTGTGAGCAGAATTTCATAGGAACCGATATTGATTTCTTCGGAAAACAGCCTCATGGTCACAGCCGGCACAACAAAAGCAAAAGCAACGGGAAGAATAGAAAAGAATCTTGTCAAATTGGCCTGGCGGTCGAGAAAAAAAGTAGAATAGAACAACCAGCCGATGATGAGCAGAAAGACCGAAATGACAATATAGGCGATGGGGGAGACAAAATAGGACTTTAATTCCTTTTTAAAAATGTGTTTGATATTTTTCATCTTAATGTCCTTTTCCTTTCGTAAGTGCTAGAAAAATTTTCTCAAAAGACTCAAGTTTGAGAGATTTCCTCAGGTTTTCGACCGTGTCATCTGCGACCTTCTTTCCCCGGTCGATGATCACAACCCGGTCACATGTGGCTTCGGCTTCACTCAAGATATGGGTGGAAAAAACAATCGTTTTCTCTTTCCCGATGCGCCTGATGATATCCCGGGTTTCCACGATCTGATTGGGATCCAGCCCTGCGGTCGGCTCATCCAGCACCAGAATTTCCGGATCACCCATCAAGGCATGAGCAATGCCCACTCGCTGACGGTATCCCTTTGACAGCTCATTGATGGAAAAATGCATGACTTCATTCAGGCTGCAAAGGTCCGCCAGCTCCCGTAGATGAGCCAATTTTTTTTCTTTGTCCACTCCACGGATATCTGCAACATAATTGAGATAGTCAAAAACAAGCATGTCCTGATAGATCGGGGCGGCTTCCGGAAGATATCCGATGAGTTTCTTTATTTCGATGAGATTATTTTGAATATTAAAATCTTTAACTTTAATGGAACCGGAAGTGGGGCTCAGATATCCTGTCAAAATACGATAGATAGTGGTTTTCCCCGCTCCATTTGGCCCCAGGAGTCCCAGTATTTCTCCTTTCTGGATTTCGAAACTCACGGAATCTACAGCTTTGAGATCACCGTAATATTTGGTTAAATTTTCAATTTTAATCATGCTCCACTCCTCGTTTTCAATCTATATGAAACTGAATAAAAACTTATACAATATGTGTTATTTCGAGTCAAGATCCCGGGGATTCCCCAAGCAGCAAGGACTCAATATATAAACTCAAATTTAAAAATATCGATGCGAAATCTAAAAAAAATATCTAGAAGCCCCGGGCAAACATCGTCCAGAATAAATCCCCAAGTTCCCAGTATTTACTCATGGCCGCACGCGCAAAATCGTTCGTGTACTGAGTCAAAAATTTCTTGAGTTCTTCGGGATTGTCTTTGTACAGATCTTGCGCCTTCTTTTCGATACCCGGAAGCGCTGCAAACGCTTTGTCTTCAAATTCCTGAACGGCCGTCGCAATAATGTCCTTTGTGAGTCCCCATCGAACGGTCGCCAGGCGGTTGGCCCTCCGGAAGTACCAGCTGGCTGAATCCGTGCGGAATTTTTTCTGACCGCAAATTTCAAAGCTGGGCAGAAGCTCCGTCACACCCGCAAAAATCGGAATCCTGGGACTTTGACCAGGATTGTCAAAGGAAAACCAGGCGATGCCCCCCACCTCATCGGGAAGCCAATCTCTGCACTGGAGAACTTCAGAATAAGAACAGCCCGCTATGCCGATCTGCCGCTGACGAACCGCGGATTCCGGTTTCAAGGTATTCAAAAGAGTCATTAAATCTCTGCCCATCCAAGGATTAGCTACAGGACTCA
>JAUWVG010000044.1 GCA_030617525.1 Candidatus Aminicenantota bacterium
CTGGGTACAGTAGTGAGTTTGTGGGAGTTTGCCAGGGGAGGGGATCCTGACCTTAAGCTCTCCCCATTGTCCATCCTCGGGCTGCTTTTCATCATCTTTGCACTCCCCATAGTCCTTCCGGCCGCAGTCACATTGGGGAGATTCTACTCGTCGACTCTCGTGATACGTAAGGACCATCAGCTCATCCAACACGGCATCTACAAGCACGTTCGACACCCCATCTACTTCGGAACCATCCTGGTGTTTCTCGGCATTCCACTTATCCTTGCGAGTCTGTACGGATTCGCCACTATGGTGTTGGTGATTCCGCTCTTCCTGAATCGGATCAGAAACGAGGAGAAGCTCTTGATCGAGGAATTCGGGGCGGAATACGAGAGGTACAGGGA
Source organism: Candidatus Aminicenantota bacterium (assembly GCA_030617525.1). Lineage (GTDB taxonomy): Bacteria > Acidobacteriota > Aminicenantia > Aminicenantales > Aminicenantaceae > JAUWVG01. Next base: position 387 of record JAUWVG010000044.1, read on the forward strand.
AACTTCGAAGAAGCTGATTCCCTTCCTTTTCTGAGGGTAGTCAGGAATGTAGGGGAGAGACAATTCCACTCTCAGAAAATCAGCTTGATTTTTGGTAGGGGAGAGTCGAACTTGCCATTCCCATCGACATCTACAAAGATAGGATTGGTTAGGGCGTAAGGGGAAGGACCTTCGTTTCTTAATCTTTTTTGCACGACAGGGAATAAAGTTCCGCTGCCGAAAACCTCAACAGCGACATAAGAATCATATTCGAGATTCAGACTGACCCTATCTTGAAATTTTAAAATTTGTTCCTTCGCAGCATCTATGGGCAGTATGATTTTTCTCTCCCCGTTGATGATAACTCTCACTTCATCCACCGAGATCCAAGGAGCACTCTGGATTTTGATCCTGACATCGATCTGATTGTCTTTAATGGTGACAGTGTCACCTGGAATAGATGTATTATTTACAGTAAATTCGATTATAGGACCTGTGCTTACAAAGGATTGGCCTTTCTTCATCGCCTGAATTAAGGCGCTCGTATCTAGTTTATTCCCTTTTTCTCCTTTGTAAAAAACATATGTCCTCGCATAACCGGGTTCACTTTTATCGATTCCATGCGAATCAGAAGATCCCGTAATCGGAAAATAATAACCCCTGTTCAACAAATGTAGCCAATCCTCAATGACTTGAGAGTTTCTACTTTTATCGTTAGAAAAGAATGGACCGTTCATCACTTCCAGAAGATCAAAGGATATGTCAAAACCTTTGCGGGCGTTGGCTGCGGTTTCCGGATCGAGCTGATAATAAGTAAAATAGCCATACTGCCTCCGTCTCGGGTGATTGACCTGGATCAGTGCATTGGGGGTCCTTCTGCGGCTTTCGCTCATAAGGGGCGTGTTATCTTCAAAGAATCGGATGTCGAGGGCACCGTTACCCGGTTCACTTTCTCTCAACCTGAGAGGAAACCGGTTAAACTCTGGCATGTAAACCTGATTGACATCGAGGGGGGTAACTTCCTGTCCGCAGAGGACCGTTATGAATTCACTCAGGCAGAGATTTTTGAGTACAGACGGATAGTCGCTGATGTAATTGTGATCCGTAGAAATGGCCACATCTACTCCTTCCGCGACGACAGATTTTATCCTTTCAGCAATCGTCATCGAACCATCTGAATTCAGCGTATGCATGTGGGGATCGACAGAAATCAGGTTCGTCGTCTCGACGATTTTGTCGATCCTGAAATCGACTTCAAGCAAGCTGTCTTTTTGGACATCTACGACTCTTTGATCCAGAGTATATTCAGGCCCCCTGGATGTGGAGATCATATACGTTCCGACAGGGAGATCGACCTCAAGACCTTCTTCTTGCGGAAAGCAGGAATTCTTGAAATATTCGTGACTATTATTTGTTTCTAAGGGATTTTCGGGCATAAAGTATGGAGTCCTTGTAGATTCGAGGCCGAAGAAAGTCGTTTTCCCGGGGACAAAGGCTCCTTCTTTGTTTCTAATGGAAATTTTGACCTTTCCTTTGGGTGGGGCTTGGAGGAGGCAGGTATTTTCTTTTTCCAAATCAACGGAGAGTCGATTCTCTACGATGGCTGGAAAAAAATTAGCCCTGATGGAATAGTCCCCTTGAGGAAGCATCACCACAAGAGGCTGAGACTTTTCGTAGAAGGATTTGAAGAAAACCCGCGAGGACATATCTTGAATTACGACTTCCAAAAGTTCTCCGTGAAAATCAGTCGTGTCGATTTTTACTTTGGCTGCCCTCACGCCGAGTATCTGATAAATTTTTTTTAGGAGGTCTTCAGCCTCGACATCTACCAAAAGAACGTATCGGGCCTCAAAACTTTTTCCGGGATCAAGATTCATGGAAACGGATTCCATGGAAATAGGTTGAGATGAAGATCGGATGGGATTCAGGTCTATCCATCCCAAATAATGTCCTTTCTTTGGGTAAACCCAGAAAGGAAGCCGGTCAGCATAATCAAAAGGGCTGAAGGAATAGACTTGACCCGAATTGATATAGAGGGAATAGTGGAGGTCTTCCAACCTCACACTTCCCGTATTTTTTAGCGTAGACGTGATATCAATTTTTCCTGACTCGGGATTCAGGTGATACAGTGTTGTCACCTCCGCTTTTTCCCCTTTATCCCCCTTGTAATGCGCAACAGCAAGGAATAGAAGGGACCCATCTTGGGCTTTCTGAGGAATGGCGCTGAAGGAAGAATAACCCAGATATTGGCTTTTATTTTTAATTCTGATATATGGCGAGCCGACGACCAGGTCACTCTTGAAGCCTTTCCCTTTAGGCACATAGCCCAGGACAGATCCTAGGGTGTGTTCAATAGGGTATTTATAATAGGACTTCAAAACTCTGTCTGTCCCTCCGAAAAGGATCAGGTTCTTGTCTTCCGAGACGAGGACATCTCCTTCTTTCCATAAAGTGTTGAACGGCTCTTGCAGATCCGCCGCACTCTTGATTACCTTCACTTCAAATTCTGCACTTAATAGCAGAATAGGAAGACAAAGGACCAGGATTCCAAACAGAATTCTTTTTAATCCTTTCATTCTTGACCTCTCAAAAAACGGTGGGGCTACCTATCTATTACATTAAATCAAATTAATTTTCCACAATTGCATAATTCTTGTGCAATTGAGAAATCCATATACTTATCCGCTCCAAAAACGGCAATATAAACCAAGATCTAAAAATAGGGCCATTTCCACTCCCTTGCTCGTATCATTCAAATTCTTTTAAGGATTTCGCCTTATAACAGAGGGTTTCCAGGATTCAACGCGAGTGGTAGTAGGGGAGAGGCATCATCTCAATTCTTAGCCTTAAAGCTGAGAAATTTCCGTAAGGTAACACGTCTTAAAAATTAGGAAAGAGACAGAATGCAACTAATGTTCAGTTGCATCCCATTTTCAAGTGTGATATATTTATCATGACAAAGCAAGATAAATTGCTTAACAGATTTTTATCCAAACCAAAAGATTTCACTTATAATGAAATGATAAAACTCTTAAAAGGATTCGGATATCAGGAAGTAAGATCAGGGAAGACCTCTGGATCACGTGTCGCTTTTATAAACTCGGCTAAACACCACATAATTCGCCTGCACAAACCACATACAAAAAACATATTGAAAAAATATCAACTCGATTTAATACAAGAAGAGTTGAAAAACCAGGAGATTCTGAAATGAAAGATATTCTTAAACATGAAGGCTTCATCGGATCTCTTCATTTCAGTGCGGCAGATGACTGTTTTTTTGGCAAGATTGAAGGAATTGACGACCTGATCACTTTTGAAGGCAAGGATGTCGATGGGCTCAAAAATGCTTTTATTGAAGCTGTAGAAGACTACAAGGCACTTTGTATTCATGCAAATAAACTTATGCAAAAATCGTACAAAGGAAGTTTTAATATTCGGATTGCTCCTGAATTGCATAAAAAAGCAGTCCTGAAATCTTTGATGTTGGGGATATCGTTGAACCAACTTGTTCAAAAAGCTATTGAGGAAGAGGTTAAGAACCAGTCAGTTGATACACTTTGATGAGAAAGGACATAGGGAAGAGGTGTTTTTTTCCGTCCTATGGTCTTAGAAGCCCGATTTGATGGGATAAAATAAGGTTTTAAGATCTATTTTCACACTTATATTTAGCTTATTTCATTTAGTATGAGCAAGATTGCTTGGTCTGACCCTCAGTAATAAAAAAGGCGTTAAATTAATTATTTCACGCCGTTCTAGTAAAAAACAAATCCATATTAGTAAACATGACCACTTCTGCATTGATTTTTCTATTGGGCTATCCAGAGTAGGGGAGAGGTCAGAAGAAGGTATTCTTATTTATTTTTTACCTCTTTTAGAGATAATTCACACATAGATATCCAATTCCCCTTAAGGGAAGCAGGAATAAGGATTCTGTCTTTCATCGGTACTCCTGTTCCAGGATCATGAGGAAGGCCTTTTTCTTGATCAATTAGCTTTACAGCAGTACATGACAAACATCTTGTTATTATGTTTGAGTCCTTGTGCACCTTTGCTTTCAGAAATAACTACATCAGGATTATCACGGAAATGATCTTTGCCTTTATCATATATATCTCTCATCATTTTCTCCTTTGTTAAATGTCTTTCTCTACTGCCGGCAGAATTTGGTTGTAAAGGATGTCGACAATATCTCTCTGCTGTTGCCCTGACTTTGTATCTGCATTGACCGCCACGACCATGTCATGTTCAGGCACGATAAAGATATACTGGCCTTTCGCTCCCCTGGCTGCATAAATATATTCCTGTCCGTTCCCCTGCGGGTCCGGCCTTTGAATCCACCAGAGATATCCGTATCCAATGACATCCTGACCCTGGTTTCCAAAATCGACATGCTTTTTAAAAGATTCACGAATCCAGTCTTCCGGTACGACCTGTTTCCCTTCCCACTTTCCTTTGTTCAGATAAAGCAATCCAAAACGTGCCATATCCCGTGTCATCAAAGCCAGGCCGCCGCCAGTATGCGGGTGTCCTTCCTGATTTTTGACCCAGAATTTTTTTTCAATCCCAAGGGACTTAAAAAGAGTATTTTCTGCATAGATATCAGCATGCATGCCGATGCGACTCTTTAATATTGCCGATAGAAGGATTACACCACCACTGTCATAATTGAAATTTTTTCCTGGGTCGCCTCTCATGGGGCGGTCCAGATAGAACTTATCCCATCCCGTTGGCGTCCGGTTCAACTGATGATGCGGGGAATCCTGTCCGTTTTCATGATAATCGACTCCGCTCCTCATGGTCAATAGATCTCTCAGACGTATAGAGGCCTTGCGTTCATCCATATTGGCGATATCTTCCATGTCAGGGAAAAAATCGAGGACTTTCTCATCCACACCTTTTATTTTCCCCTGAGCAATGGCCATTCCGATCAAGGCGGAAGTAAAACTTTTAGTTACAGACTGCAGTATATGGAGCCTGTCGGCCTTCCATTTATTGAAATATTCCTCCACGACCAAACAGCCATGGCGGACGATGAGGAGGCTTTGAATCCTGGGATAGCGTTCTCCCACACGTATCAGATTAACCAGTTCAGTCAGCTTGTCTGCATCCAATCCATGCTCCGATGGAGAGGATATTTCCCATTGGAAAGAAGAAGAATCCTGGCTTTTACAATCAGGCTCTTCAATCTTAAGTGGACTGCCATAAAGATTGATTGTTAGATAAAACAAAACAAGAACAGTTCCTACAGCTGAATTAATAACCCTCAATTTAGATCTCCTTTATTAGCCTGAAAATCCTGATGATTTACACCTACTCTTTATCGGATTTTTTCATTATACAGAATTTTATCGGGATATTGGAATCAGATTAAACGTTTAGAAGCTTGATTTTGCGAAAATGATATCCTTGTCCAAGCATACGGAAGAGGCTGATTACCCAAATATATCATTAGATTTGACAAGTCTTTTAGAAGAAGGAAAAATGTTCCTGCATTTTTTGTTTTTAAATCGGAGGTTTAAATGAAGATAACCAGATTCACAAAAACAGCAGCACTCCTTGTCGGGGCCCTTCTTATGATACAGGCCGGTATGGCCCAAATGCGACAGCGGATTATTTCACCAGAGATCGGGAGTGACAAAATGGTGACTTTTCGTTTTTACGCCCCCCAGGCCCATAAGGGCAAAAATTTCATCAACCAGCTTGCACACAGCAAGCTCCCCATCCATCAAAGCTGCTGTTGACAATACTGTCGAGTTAGTATGTCATGAGTGATTTTGGTCGTTAGGAAACCTATTATTAAATATTAAAACGTAATATATATATGAAGGGAAAACTAAAGAGATGTCAAAAAAAGATTCGCAATACTTGAAACCAATTCACCATAAAATAAGAATCGATGCACCTTCCGAAAGGGTTTGGGAAGTCATATCAAGTCCAGGAAATTTGGAATATTGCCATCCATTCTGTGAATCAAATCCTGTGTATAAATGGCCTGGAGAGGGATCTGTCGATTATGTTTGTTACTACAACGGCTTAAAATTCATAAGGACATTTACGGATTGGGAAAATGGTATCGGATATAAATTAGATATTGGAAAATTAAATGGGAAAAAATCAAAAGTTATTTGGAGGATAGACAAAATAGATGACACTTCTTCTTATTTAAATATTACGATTTATCCCCATGACATAAAAAAGTATTCATCGTTTGCCAAAACAATTATCTACCATCTCTATATAAAACCATCACTTTACAAATATCTTTTGTCTGTCTTAAAGGGTTTTAAGTGGTATATAACGACAAATGAACGGGTAAGAAAAAATCAATTCGGAACACATAAATGGTTTTCATGTTGACCCAATAATTTGCATTGAAGTCTTACTTAGCAATAATTACCGGTCAATCAACCTTTTGGAGAAACAGGAGGCTCCTGGCGCTTCATTACGATGTTGTTGATTGCAGAAGTTTAGCAAGTTTATTAGAGGACGGACATAAATAGGAATTGCTGAAATAATCAATTTTACGCCTCGCCCCTACAAAATATTTTTAACCCGAGAAACAAATAAGCCTAAAATCCACAGTTAGGCGAAACAAGCCCTCTATGGAGTATAAAAAAAGAAAATAGACACAAAAAATCCTCGCTTTATAAATATCATGACTTGACACCGTTTAATGAGTTTGATAATTCTCATGTCGCTTAAGGTCTTGGTCATAAAAATGTACTCTTTCTGCTTTTACTTTAATGGTTATGACAAAAGGAGGTTAACATGAGACGAAATCCTTTGTGTATTGTATTACTTTTCGCCATCTCCGCCATCTTGGCGGCAAACGCGACGGCGCAGTCGATCCCGTCGCCTGAGGAATTTTTCGGTTTCAAGATGGGTGCCGATGGAGAGCTTGTCCAATGGGACAAGGTCGTGGAGTACTTCAACCTGCTTGCGGACCGTTCCGATCGCATCATCGTCCAAAATCTCGGTGAATCCACCGAGGGGAATCCATTTATTCTCGCAATAATCTCTTCGCCCGACAACCTCAAAAACCTGGAAAAGTACCGTGAAATCAGCAAAAAATTGGCAGATCCGAGGGGACTCTCGGATCGGGAAATCCAAGATCTCATTAAAAACGGTAAATTCGTCGGGGCGGTGTCGAGCTCCATTCATGCTTCCGAAGTCGGCGGTATCAATGGTTCATCGGAACAAGCCTATGAAATGGTCACGAGCAACGACCCCACCAACACGTTGATACTCGATAACGTGATTTACCTGATGATCCCAAGTTTTAATCCCGACGGGGCGAAGATGATCGCCGACTGGTTCTACAAGTACAAAGGTACTCAGTATAACAATACGCGTCTGCCCTATCTCTACCATCTCTACACGGGCCATGATAACAACCGTGATGCCTACATGCTCACGCAGGTGGAATCCCAGCACTTTGCGAAAGTCATCTATCGAGATTGGATGCCCCAGGCCTACATCGATCATCACCACATGGGCAGCACAGGCGCCAGGTTCTATATCCCGCCCTACCTCGATCCGATACACACCAATGTTAGCCCTCTCCTCTACCGTGAGCACCAACTCTATGGTGCACACATGGCGGTGGCTCTGGAAAACGCGGGCAAGAGCGGTTTCGAGACCGGCGCGCCCTACACCGCATGGTGGCAGGCAGCATTTTGTATGGCAGGCAACTTTCACAACATCACATCCATGCTGACCGAATCGGCGAGTGCCAATTGGGCCGATCCTATCTACATTTTGCCGGACCAACTGGGGGGGACACGCGGCAGGCCCGAGTACAAGGCGCAAATGACTATGCCCCGACTTTGGCCGGGTGGCTGGTGGCGTTTCCGCGAAATCGTCGAGCAGCAGATGATATCAGCAAAAGCCATGTTGGAAGTGGGAGCCCGCTACCGGGAGACGTTGTTGGGGAATATGGTCCTGAAAGCACAGGAAAATATAAAGCTTGGTCAGAACGAACCCCCCTATGCTTTCATCATCCCCAAAGACCAGCACGACTTTCTCACCGCCGTTAAGCTCGTGAAGCTCTTCCAGATGAACGGAGTCGAAGTTCACCATCTCGATAAAGCCTACAAATACGGATCCTACATTTTTACACCGGGCAGCTACGTGATTTCCACGGCTCAACCGAAGCGTGTCTTCGTCAAGTCGTTCCTCGAACAGATCAACTATCCGGATAACACATGGACCCGGAGCCACGACGACAATTCACCCATTCGCCCCTATGATTTGGCCGGTTATGCGCTAAACGAGCATATGGGTGTGGATGCCCTTCCTATAATGGAACCTCTTCGAAATATCTCCATGAGCGTTGCGAAGCCGTTCGTATCACCGCCCAACGGCACAGTTGAAGGAGGCGGAAACGGATATATTCTCGATCACAAATCCAACGACAGCATCAAAGCCATGAACCGGCTATTGGCGAAAGGCTACGATGTGAGTTGGATTAAAGATGGCTTCACCCACGAGAACATGATCTACGCTCCTGGTGCGATCCTTGTCAAGGGCGGAGGAAGTCTCAAATCGGACCTGCAGGCTTTGGCTGATGAACTGGGACTTAGTTTCCAGGGTGCCCCCTCTAGAACAAGCGGAGCGACGATCGCACTCAAAGCACCACGGCTCGGGATGTACAAACGCTACGCGGGCGGCAACATGGATGAAGGCTGGACCAATTGGCTGCTCCAGGATTTCGATTTCACATTCACGTCGCTTTTTAACAAGGACATGAAAGCCTCGAGTCTCGCCCAAAACTACGATGTCATCATCATTCCGGATGATTCGGTCGATGCTATCATCGAGGGCCGTGGGAGGCGTCGCGGCGGCGGACAACAGAGTGATGAGGATATCCCCGAAGAATACCGGGGCGGTATCGGAGACAAGGGTGTGGAGAACCTCAAGACGTTTGTCAAAAACGGAGGAACGCTTATTACCTTCAATGGTTCCTATGAGTTTGCCCAGAATCTTTTCCAGCTTCCCATCTCGGACACTTTGGAAGGTGTCCCGAGCAAGGAGTTCTGGTGCCCGGGTTCCACGCTCAATATCGCCGTGGACAACTCTCATCCGATCGCCTACGGCATGCCGCAAAACACAACGACTCTCTTCCGCTCAAGTCCGTCACTTCGGGTGTCCGCCATCGATAGCGGAGCCAACGTATCCGTTCCCGCCCGCTACCACGAACAGAACCTCCTGCAAAGCGGATGGTTGATCGGTGAGAAACACCTGTCCAATAGACCGGTTGTCATCGAGTTTCAAGTGGAAAAGGGGAAGGTCATTATTCTCGCTACGCCAGCGCAGTTCCGTGCCCAAATGCATGGCACTTTCAAGTTCCTGTTCAACAGTATTTTTTATGGCGCTGCAGACGGGGCAGTTCGGTAACGTAGGAAGAGTAGGGGAGAGGGTTATTTAGCCTTCACACAGCCTTAGAAGCTCGTTTTTGGGGATAAAATAAGGCTTTAAGATCTATTGTCGCACTTGTATTTGGCTTATTTCATTTAGTATGAGCAAGATTGCTTGGTCTGACCCCAGCTTGGACAGCTTGGGTATGGTCTGACCCCAGCTTGGATGCTTGAACATGACTTGGTCTGACCCCAGCTTGTCTTGTGAGATTGGGACAGCTTGTGCAGCTTGTGCAGCTTGTTAGCTTTTGCCAGATTGAATATTCAGTCCTATGGGCTTAGAAGCCCGAATTAAGTGAGTTAAATAAAGTCCTTTGATCTAGTTTCTCCATTAACCGAATAAATATATGTTAAATTGAAACTTATTATTTATAGAAACGTTATATATAGTGAGAAAATAGTGGATTTTAA
>JAUWVG010000369.1 GCA_030617525.1 Candidatus Aminicenantota bacterium
TAAATCACTGCCTTTGAGTTTTGATTTCGGGTCAGGTTTGGTTTTCTTGACCGCCAGGTATCCTGAGCCTTTTGAAAAACTGAATGAAGCCACATTTTCCCATGTTAACTTATCACCGGTCTCGATGTTGAGCAGTTCTGCCTTCCGTAGTACCGGTTTTTTGTCTTTCTTCAGTTTTTTTTGCTCTTTGTCCGGTAGGTTTATAAAATAGGCCACCCATTTTGAGTCATCTGAAAATGCCGCTGTGCTTCCTCTAGGCGGCAAGCTCCCTCTGGGAATTTCGTAGACTTTATCTGTCTTGGTGCTCTTTACATAAAGAGTGTCATCCTTATCAGCAAAAATATATGCAAAAGTAATCCATTCCCCATTATCGGATATGGAAACAGATCCGACTGTCCGCCACTTCTCGTAATCATCGATCGTCAATACCTTTTTGTTGGTTGACTGGGCATAAATATCCGGGACAAACCCAACGAGTAAAATGACACAAATAATAAATACTAAAATCCTTTTACTTTCTTTCATTTGACTCCTCCTCGTGATTATTTCTTATCCTAAGGATTATTATTATACAGAATATTTATCTGTATTTTCCGGCAAAGATCATAATTTTCAGTTAAAACATTAATTATCACTGTCTTGAGATAACATAGGAACTTGGTTTTTGGAATTGCCAGGACAGTTTTTCCTCTCATTTCATTCGCGCAAGAACATCTTCAAACTCTTCAATTATCATTAGAGCATCTCTATTGAGTCGTTGACGATCCAGTGGATTTTCTTCCAAAACATCCATTTTAAGATTAAAAATCCTTCCGTCCTCATATATTTTCCATTCTTTGTTTTGGACATATCGTTTTTTCGTCCACTTTCCCCATTTAGGATCATAATCACAAAAAATCCAACTCCTTGGATTTCCGTTTTTTCCATAGAGTTGAGGTAAAAAGCTACGGCCGTCCAAGACAGAACCGGTTGAAGCTTTTACATCCCCAACATCCAATAAAGTGGGAAGAAAATCCGTAAAGTCAATCAAGTCATCACAGATTTCTCCCCCGGGAATGTGACCTTTCCAGTTGGCCACAAACGGGACATGTGTCCCTGCATCAGTTGTTAAACCTTTTGCACCGACTATTGTCCGGTTGCCAATCTGCGAAGGAATTCCTCTCATCGTCCCATTGTCACTCGTAAAAAGAATAAGTGTATTTTCCCTTATTTCGAGGTCGTCGATATTGTTCACAATTCGCCCGACTAGGGTATCGACATATTCAATCATTTCTTTGAAGTGCTTTCTGTCACTAACGAACTGCTCATCAGGCAGTGGAAGAGTTGCCGGGGTTCGCACAAACGGGGAATGAGGAAGTATCATTGGATAATAGACAAAAAACGGTTCATCCTTGTGTTTTTTTATAAAGTTGTTGACAAAATCGCAGATAACATCCGGCCCATATTGACCTCCGAGGTTTTCTAAAAGTTCGCCATTTTTGTTCAAAACAGGATTCCAATAGCGGGACCCCAAAGTATCGATCTGCCAGAGGCAGTAATTGTCGAATCCTGCATCTTTAGGTTGAGTGCCGATTCCCTTATAGTTGGCGCCTTCAACCTGCCCGAGAAGCTGCCATTTGCCGGCAACACACGTTCTGTAGCCAGCCCCTTTAAGAAGATGGGCAAATGTCGTTTCACCCTGAGGAAGCGTGCCAAATTCAGAATAATTACGAAAATTGTATTTTCCCGTCATTATCTGCACTCGGGAGGGCGTGCAAAGCGGTGTGGAAAAACAGTAGTCAAAACGGATTCCACTTTTAGCAAGTTCGTCAATATAGGGAGTTCGATAGGTCGAACTCCCATAACAACTGAAGCCTTCATAACCAACATCATCAGCCATTATCAAAACTATATTCGGTTTTTGTTTTGATTGGATACATGAAGACAAATATGGCCACATCGATACGGCCGCAGCGCCAAATCCCACAGATTTTAAAAATTCACGCCGTTTTATTTTCATTTAGTAAAGAAAAATTCTGTTGCTTATTTCTTCATAGCAGTCAACTGCTTTTTCTCTGCATCACGTTCAAGAAAACTCTGTCCATTCGTAATCCAGGATTCTGCAGGTTCACCCTTCAAATAGTGCCCAAACCAGGCAAGGATACGGCGCTGATAATCTCTTTGATTTTGTTTTTGACGCAGACCGTGGTCCTCTCCGATGTAGCCGAGCATCACGACGTTTTTTTTCGCACGCCGGGCGATATTATAGAGCTCGATGCTCTGATACCAAGCTATAATACCATCCTTATCTCCGTGCTCAAGAAGGAGCGGCACTGTCATGTTATGCACGTTAAACACCGCAGAATTGTCAATGTAAGCTTGCAAGTCTTCGTAGAGAGCCACCTCCATTCGCTCCTGGCCCGTTTCGATGTGATCGGTCTCGGCAATACCCGAACCCCAATGGTGGTCACCATAGTAGCTGACCTGATCTGTGATGGGTGCGCCGGCCACAGCGGCAGCAAAGATGCCATCCGTATGAGTGGCGACAAACGAAGAGTTAAAACCTCCCATGGAGTGTCCGATGATGCCAATCCGTTCTGGATCGACGATTCCCATTTCAATAACCTTCTTGACTCCTGCTGTCACACACTCGACCACCGACCAACCAGGCTGCCGCATCCTAAAGACGATATCCGGCTCCAAAACAATGTAGCCTAGACTCGTAAAAACACTGATGTTGTAATAACTGCGGTCGGATGGAGCAATATACCTGTGGACATTTTGCGACAGCAGCTCGTAGGTGTACACGATCATCGGGTATTTTTTCCCCGGCTCATATCCAGCGGGGTAAATCAATGCTCCCTGCAGCTTCCGGCTCTTATCCGTGGTGTAGGTAATCAACTCACTGTGACCCCAAGCGTAATCCTTTTGGAAAGGATTGGTTTTGGTGACCTGCTTGGCATTTTTTAAGTCTTTTCCACACACAAAAACATCCGGCGAGTCATCATAGTCCTGTACGATGTATTGGTAAACCTCGGCATCTTTTGCCTTTGCTAATGAACCTACATTCTTTTCCAGCCACACAAGGTGGTTGACACCGCCACCCGGCTTTAATTGTCCGTAGCCCGATTTCTTTGTCCATTCTCCGTATAAGCTCAGATACACAGGTTCACTGAGATCGATCGGCTTTTCGGGCGTAGAAGATCCACGTCCTCTTCCCCGCATGCCTCCCACTTGATCGAGCCGGATTAAACGATGGCGGACCTGTTCGTCCGCACCGTCGGTAAGCCGCGTCGCTTTCGCACCATCGGCAGCTACTTTCCAGAGGTTGTACTTATCGTACAGGAGAACTTCCTCATCGGATTTTGTCCAGCCCGCAACACCAAAAGGAGGCTTCTGCAAATTATCGGGATAGACTTTTGCCGTACTGTCCGATTCAAAATTGATAAACGACACGGATGCATTTTTTGTGATATTCGTGATTTTGTGTGTAGTCAAATCAATTGTCCAGTAGTGATTAGCCTCTAGAAAAAGGAGGTAATTTCCGCTGGCTCCTGCTCTGACATATCTGTCGTTGATATTGTCCCTTAGCTTGGTCCGCTTGCCAGTTGTTATGTCTTGGATGTAGATGTCGGCACCTATTCGTCCAATCGAGCGCGCCATGGCTTATTTAGACCACTCTAAAACATAGGCCAACCCCGTGTGTGGTTTGGGCACCACTCGTTCGTTAATAGGGTCTTGGCCGTGCTGCACAAATTTTTTGCTGTC
>JAUWVG010000413.1 GCA_030617525.1 Candidatus Aminicenantota bacterium
TCAGGAACTGAACGTGAAGAATGTCCTCGAGGGCAGTGTCCGGAAGTCCAACGATCAGTTGAGGATAACCGCACAGCTCATCGATGTGGACACGGGTTTCCATCGTTGGTCAGGACGGTTCGATAAGGACATGGAGGATGTGTTCACCATTCAGGATGAGATCACTCTTGCCATTGTTGATGCTCTGAGTCTTAAACTTTTGGGACAGGAAAGGTTGGAAGCGACCGAACATGAAACTGAAAATTCTGAGGCCTATGACTATTTTCTTCGGGGGCGTTTCCATTCCAACAACAGAACCGAAGGTGGTATGAAGCTAGGCATAGAGTTCTTCGAGAAGGCGGTCGAAGCCGATCCGAATTTTGCTCTGGCCTATGCAGAAATGGCTGAGCTTTATATTCTCCTTCCAGCATTTAGCACTGTCCTCGAAACCGAGGCCAAAGCAAAGGCCAAAGAGTATGTGCAAAAGGCATTGAAGCTTGATAATACTCTTGCGGAAGCCCATAAGGTCGTTGGCGATATCAAGATTAACGAATATGATTGGGAAGGCGCAGCGAAGGACTATAAGCGGGCGGTCGAACTGAATCCAGGCTATGCTCCCGCCCACAACATGTATGGCTACAGTTTGATGTCAATGGGTCGATTTGAGGAAGCAATAGAACAGATGAAGAAAGCGATCGAGCTCGATCCGTACAATCTCAACTATACTCGGAATCTTGGCCGGATCTTTTATTTCGAAGGAAGTTATGATGACGCCGTGAGTGTTCTACAAGGAACTATCGATATCAATCCCGTTTTTTCGTTTGTTCATCTGAGTCTTGCCTTGGTTTATATTCAGGAATCGGAATATGAAGAGGCATTCGCTGCTGTTAAAAAAGAGGGGAGTGCTCAGGGGAAAAGTATTCCAGTTATGGATTGTATTTCTGGAATCATTCATGCAAGGATGGATGAGGCGGATAAAGCTCGGCAGATTCTTAATGATCTAGAGGACCGTTCGAAGGAAATGAATATCTCTCCTTACTATATGGCTGCATTGAGTGTCGCACTCGGAGATGCGGATAAAGGATTTGAATTTTTGGATAAGGCCTACAGGGATGAAGATTTTTGGATTCGTGAGCTCATGGTCGATCCGCTGTTCGAGGATGTTCGATCCGATCCAAGGCACGACGCGATGCTCAAGAAATTGAGATTAAAATAGGGGACTGTCACCTTTTTCCAGGGGTAGAGAAAAAGTGGACCTGGCACCTATTTTTGTTTGGGGCGGCCCTGAACGAGCCATTGGTTAAAAAATGTGGGTTCAGCTCCCCGATCTGACCGATTTATGCTTTAGGGTTCCCATTCCAATCAAGCCCGGTATTTCGTGTTAGAATGAGTATTTTGATATGAAAATGAATAGTCTAAGGCATTTTTAAGGCGAAAAATAGGCGTAATTGTAGGATAATCAATATGTTAATTTGGCCCGTCCCCCTTTTTCTTTTTATGAGAACATTAAAGACACTTTTTATCTTTGGATTTTTCCTTTCGATGACCATAGGGAGTGTTGCACAAGAGGAGAAGGAAGATCCCACGCGTTGGAATGGGGATTTGGCGCTGGGAATTTCTGTCGCTCGGGGCAATGCGGATGTGACCACTCTATCCTTCAGCTTTTCCGCGAATAAATGGCTCTCTGAGAAAATCGACTGGAAGAACAAGGGTCTCGTATTGGTGGGTAAAGCAGGAGATGTGCTGAATTCGCAATCGGTGGATCTTACGAGCTCTGCAAAATGGAGCCATTCCACGCGTTTTTTTTCTAGGTATGAAATCCACGGCATCCATGACAAATTTAGAAACTACAGATATCGGTTAATTCCTAATATAGCTGCCGGTTATAAACTCCTCCAGTCTATAGCCACAGAGTTGTCTTTGTGGGCGGGGCTTTCCGACACGTTCACGAAGTTTTACGATTCCGGAGAAACGGCTTCTTATGTCGGAGCCCTTGCAGGGAATGATTTTACCTGGAAGATATCCTCGGAGGCAGAATTCACGCAACTTTCCAATTTGAACCTCGACCTTTCTGATACCAGCCATATTATCGGTCGTATCGAATTAAATTTGTCTGCAGCTATTGCGAGTGGCTGGGGCATAAAAATCTCCCTGATCGAAAAATATGACAGCGCCCCGGAGACAGAAGGAGTGAAAAAAAACGACCTCACATTCCTGACGAACATATCATGGAAATTTTAATAAATAGGGGACAGGTACCTTTTTCTAGGGGTAATAAAAAAAGGCACCTGTCACCTTTTTTGTTGAGTGCGTTCCTCGGACGGACTATTGGTAAAAAATGTAGGGTCAGCTCCCAGAGCTGCCGATGGTTGCTATGGAGATTCCATTCCCCAAACCACCCATTCGTGTTAGAATGAGTATTTTGATATAGAAATGAACACTCTAAGGCATTTTTTAAGGCAAAAAATAAACGTAATTGTAGGATAATCAATATGTTAGCATGGCCCGTCCCCAATAAGACCGTCCCCATTTTTCTATTACTGCTCGTTATTGCTTCCTGCACTGTTACAAAAAACTATACCAATCCGGAGAGGCCGGAGTTTTTGGGCAATTTTGCGACAGAGACCCCGGATTTTGATGGGACAATCAAAGTGGTGACCTTTAATATCAAGCTGAGTGAAGAGATCCCAGAGGCTATCGCAGATCTTGGAAGGACTCCGGAATTATTGGATGCGGATATCATCCTGCTCCAGGAGATGGACGATGAAGGAGTCGCAACAATCGCCCAAAGTTTAAACTATAACTTTGTCTATTATCCCGCATCTATCCATTACAAACATGGGAAGAATTACGGAAATGCCATTCTTTCCAAGTGGCCCATCAAAGATTACAGAAAAATCGTTCTTCCTTATGAGCATCCCATGAACAAGCAGATCCGGATCGCAGCCTTAGCGACGATCGTAGTGGAAGAGTTCGAGATCTTGACATACAGCGTTCACACAGAGATGTTCTGGTTAGGGGGAAAGAAGAAACTCGATCAAGTGGATGCGGTTTTAAGAAATGTCGCCGATCATTTTGAACATGTGATCATCGGCGGAGATTTTAATACCAACACAGAAAATGGAGTTCGTGAAACGGAAAAACTGTTCACACAAGCAGGTTTTTTGCGGGCATCTAAAAGAGTCGGTGCGACATCTAAGGTGGACCTCCTCGGACTGACCGATTTTGAATTGGACCATATTTTCGTCAAGGGCTTCACACCTATCACCTGTGGAAAATGTGAGGACGCCCAATCGAGCGACCACTATCCTGTCTGGGTCACTCTAGGAATTGCAAAA
>JAUWVG010000224.1 GCA_030617525.1 Candidatus Aminicenantota bacterium
CCCAGGACATTTTCCAGCCCTTTTGGAACTTTTGTGGGTTTGAGAACGACGGCATCCTGAATGGCTCCGAGTGGACAGACAGCCGCACAAAATGTCCGGCCGTAAAACAACGCCACAATGAGAGGCAGAATAAAAAAGACAATGACGGACAAAGGAATGACATACGCCGGATTGAACAGAGCCAGGCTCACATTTTGAATGGCCCCAATTGAGCAGACACATCCTTTCCTGAAGAATCCAAAATAGGCCAGAGAAAAAACCATCAAGAAGAAGATGTTCCGCCGTGACCGCAGTTTGTAGGCAAAATAGGTGGCCAAAAACAGTGCTGCGGCCAAGACAAAAATATCAATGTATTCCCATCCCGTGGCCCGAGGTGACGGAGTGAGCAGATCGGGCCGAACATAATCTGTTTCAAAATCGGGTTTGGGAAATCGCTCCTGAATCTGTGACAGGCAGAACAGAGGACATAACAGCAGGAAAGCCGTAATGAAGATTTTTCCTTTTTTTATTCTGCTTTGTTTCATGTCCATGAATTTCAGCCTTTGAGAAATTTCTGGCTCTCATCTCCCCTGAGAATGTAGGGCTGACTGGCCGGAACACGCTTCCATGCTTGAGAAGGGCATCTGCGGGCAATCGAACACTCATTGCAGTTCAGACAGCGGTCATGCTGATTCTGCAGGTAAAGGGACCCGTTCCCAAAAGACGCGCAGCCCTTGACACATTTGCCACAGCCGATACACAATTTTTCATCGATGGTGTATTCAAAATAGGGGATTTCAATAAAATTCCGCGTGATCGCACCTGAAGGACAGAGTTGGCTTTCCGCTCCTGTATCCCTATCCCTGGCCCCCGGCTGCAGATAACCGCTGCACAGGTCACAATATCCGCACATCGAAAAGGAATGGACACACTTCACTGAAGAGAGAGGAAGAACACAATTGACCGCGCATTTTTCGCATTGGATACAGATGTTGGGATCCAGCTGCCAGACCATCTCTTCGGAAGACGACTTGCTGAGCAGGATCCCGGAGAGTCCCGTGATGGTCACACCGGCAGCCGTGTGCAGGCCTTTCCGGATAAAATCCCTACGCTTCATCGGTTTTTTTTGCCTCTTTTGTGTCACTTCAAACTCCTGCTTTCAGACATTTTATTTCGTTCCTGGAGGGCTAAAGATTCCTGACAGCGACTGATTTTTGAACAGTTTCTGCAGGGTAAATCTATGGAGCAAGACGCATTTGTACCAGAATTTGCGCGTCCTCTCCAGCCAAGGAACAGTCCTGAAAACACAAAGCCACCCAATAAAACAGCTCTCATCCCATCCTTCAAAAAATCACGCCTGCTTTTGACTTTTTTATGATCAAGCATTTGAGTCCTCTCCCTATTGTCCATCCTGATTTTTTGCAAAAATTCGCACGAGTTTTTGTTTGGGATCCAGGACAAGGATCCTCTGGGCTGAATCCACGGCTAAATCCAGTCCAACCGTGCCTTCGACAAACTGATCAGGTCCGGCCACAACAGACACCATCTCTCCCAGCTGATTGTGGACCTTGATCCTGGCTATGCCCTTTTCGCTTGTGATAAATGACCCATCTTCCAAAAAAATAAAATGCGTCGGATTGCAGCAGCCGCAGAATCCTTCTATGCCCATGGAGAATTCTCCCCAGGATGTCCTGAAACCTCCGTCCATTGTATAATTTTCGAGCGAATGACGCCCGGTGTTGGCCGCCCAGAGAAATCCATCCGGATCAACAGCGACGTCGAAATACGGGCTGGGAATGATAAACCCGGGAATATCTTTTTTTTCGTCTTTTTCACCAATTTTCTTAAGAAGGTTTCCGCTTTTATCAAACTTCCAAACAATCAGATTTCCGGCATCGGCCACAAAGACAGAGTCTTCCGATAGGGCAATCGAAGTGAAAATCGCTTCCTCCCCCCGTGATTCCCATTCGGCTTTTTTTTTGCCATCCAAATCGTACACCTCAACATGATTATTCATCCCTAAATACACATCACGATTTTTTTCAACAGCAAGACAGTGAACAGGTTCGTCCACAGAAATCGTGGATTGATGGATTCCCTCTCCGTTGAAAATAAGAATGGTCTTGTCTCCCGAGACATAGATGTTTCCCTCCGGC
Organism: Candidatus Aminicenantota bacterium; assembly: GCA_030617525.1. GTDB lineage: Bacteria > Acidobacteriota > Aminicenantia > Aminicenantales > Aminicenantaceae > JAUWVG01. The sequence goes on from JAUWVG010000224.1 coordinate 2,136, forward strand.
CCGACAGCAAGTCCATAAACATGCGGTTGTTCGAGTGGAATCCGGCCGACCTCAGAATAATGCACAAGACTGGCATCACTCTCCATAAATCTTTCAATGTCGTATTCAAAAGGATTGTCCTGATTGCGCTTTGAATTCTCCTGGATAGCCTTATAACCAAAGAAGAGAATTCCCGCCATGGATAAAACGATGATGACACCTGACCATATCCGATCTTTCTTTATTTTGAATGCTGCCATTTGTTTTCCTCTCTAAAGAGTCCGCTCTCTCAAGTCCACACAGACCATCCTGTGAGAATCACGCGCCAGCAGTCTGCCATCAACGATAGCCAACGGTCCCCATGCATCAAAACCATCAAGCACCTTGGCTTGTGCCAGCTGTTCATATCCGTTTACACTTGCCTCCAGGACGGTCAAAACGCCGTCATCACTCAAAACATAAAATTTATCGTCGGCAACAATGTACGGACCGAGTCCAAACCGGTTGGTCTTTCCGCTGGACCAGACAAATTGACTGACGTCATCGGGATGGCAGCAGACCAGCTGATTGCGAAGAGGCCCGGCATCTTTGGGCAAAATCGAAAAGAGATGTCCTTTATAGTAGATGGGCGTCTGCTGTTCAGAGGCCATTCCCTCTTCCGGTTTTAAAGTTTGAAGTGCTTCAGCTGTAAAAACTCCATTTTCAACATTGATTTTCAGCATCAGACTTCCTGCACCATACCCCGCTGTCAAAAAAATTCTCCCATCTCCTAAATAAATAGGAGAAGGCGCAATAACAGTATGGTTCCAGAGCTTGGATTCAAAGACGATCTGACCGGCAGTGCCCTCTTCCGCCGAAACGCCCACGATCCCTCCGATAGCACTGTAAACGTACATTTTAACACCGTGTATGGTAAACGGTAAAACCGACGAATGCGACATCAGCCAGTTATTGGGATTGGGCGTTTCCCACACGATCTCACCGGTCTCACAATCGACTCCGATGAGCAGAGAGGTTCCTCCCACGGCGATCACAGCCAAAGATCCGTCGATGAGGGGACACTGTCCCGTGTACCAGAGAGGCTCCTCGGCCTGATATTCTCTTTGAAGGTCAATTCCCCACTTGAAATCACCGGAAACAGCATCCACACACATAACGTGGCATTTGGGACCTATGGTTACGACATATTTGTCCGTCACAGCAGGGACTGTCCGTGACATCCCGTGATTTCTTTTTATGTTGATCTCATATCCCCGCCGCCAGATCTCAGCGCCGTTTTCGAAAGAAAAACAGCGCAATATATCCGCTCGTATTTCCTCGTCATAATCAAGGATGTACACCCGCCCATTGGCCACAACCGGACCGGCATGACCTTCTCCAAGATCAAGTGACCACAGTATGTCCGGCCCGGATTCTCCCCATGTATCGGCCAGCCGGATATTTTCCCTGCTGATATTGTCGAATCCAGCCCCTCTGAACCTCGGCCATCTTCCTTGAATTTGAGAAGAGACACCGTCAAATTCAGCAAACAGAGCTCCAAAATCCACGGCCTCACCCAGGCTGGTAAAACCCTCCGGCCTGTTGTCCCGGCCGGGAACACTCTCCACGAAATCTTTGACCGGATTATAGAGAAACCACCAACTCAGGAAAATCAATCCGACAAAAGTCGTTCCGATTATGGTTACCAGATTGAGGGCTTTTTCATTCATCTAACTGACGCGAATAATTCAGGCTAACTTTATTATAAACCATTAAGGTGATCCCGTGTCGAATATAGGATTCTCACAATTTATTTTTCTGCAATAGCAAAAAGATAATGATGAGTTCGGAAATACAATTTACCTTCCGAGATCGCGGGTGTGGCCAAGTTTTCATCTTTCATTGAATTTGTGGCCAAAATCTCAAAATTTGGCCCGGATTTAATGACATAGACATCCCCTTCCTGACTGGAAAAATACAATTTTCCATCTGCAGCCACACCAGAAGCCGCAAATGATGTCATCTTTCCAATCTGCTCACGATAGATCTGCTCACCTGTTTTTGCATGAAAACAGCTGAGCGAGCCGTTCCAGTTTAAGTTGTAAAGATAATCCCCATAAATGAGAGGCGTTAGGATATAGGACCCCCCGCGTCTGACACTCCACACAATTTTATCATTAGCTGTCGTCTCATCTTTGAGAGAGATGTCGCCTTGGGCATCCAATTTAATGGCATAAATCGGAGACATCCGTCCATGCGCACTGTTGATGTAGACGAGGTTACCGGCAACAACAGGAGTAGGGATGGGGATATCACCACCACCGTCGATCTTCCATATCTCTTTGCCAGTCTGAAAATCATATCCTCCAATATGCTTGAATCCGTTGACAATAACCTGAGTTTTCCGTTCTCCGACATAAATTGTCGGAGTGCTCCAAGTGGGGTAGTCCTCACGCGGAGTCCTCCAGAGTTCTTTCCCGGTTTTAATATCCAGAGCTGCCAGAAAAGCGGTGTTTAAGGCATCACACTGCACCACAATGACTCCATCATGGATCACTGGAGAACTGGCAAATCCCCATTGGGCGTCGGGGACTGAAAAAAAGGCCGAATTCAGAACACCAAAATCTTTCTTCCAGACCAAATTCCCATCCAGGTCGTAACAGTAGAGTCCTTCCGAACCGAAAAAGGCAACAACATAAAAACCATCCGTAGCCGCCGTAGAATTTGCGTGTGTGGCCATGGGATGCCGTTTGACTTTGGGAACACCTTCATGCGCCGTTTTTTCCCATAAAATCTTGCCTGTTTTTTTGTCCAAACAATAAACCTTCCACTGGTAGACAGCATCATCTTCAACAGGATTGATGCTCCCATAGAGTCCTGTCTTCAGTTCCGGATTCTTTTTTTCACTGATAGCCGTTGTGATAAAAATCCGGTTTTCCCATATAATAGGGCTGGA
>JAUWVG010000247.1 GCA_030617525.1 Candidatus Aminicenantota bacterium
TGCTCCAGATTGCTTAAGCTCTCTCCAAATCTTCGCCTTTCATCCCCGCCAGCCGCCGCATATTCCCGCTCCAGATTAGTCTGGAACCGCTCTCTCAGCTCAGCCGCCGCTTTCCTGGTAAATGTCACAGCCGCCAGCGTATCTATCTTACAAGTCCTTGACCGCAGCAAAGCAATCATCCGGTCCACAAGGCTCTTTGTCTTTCCCGATCCCGCCCCGGCTTCAACAAGAAAAGTCGTCCCCAGATCCTCGACGATCTTTTTCCTCTCCGCCCAATCAACCGGTTTCATGTATTAATTCTCCATGTCATCGCATGCACCATTGTCATTACGAGGAGCCCTGCGACGTGGTAATCTCTCCACGTCATCGCAAGTGTCGACCTCCATCATGTCATTACGAGGAACCCTGCGACGTGGTAATCTCTCCACGTCATCGCAAGCACCCCATGTCATCGCGAGCGAAGCGTGGCGATCTCTACTCACTCAAACTCCTCCAGCCTGTCAAACACCCCAAATTGCTCCGTATTGGTCTCTTTTTTCTCCTTAGTCCTATTAATGACCCCCTTCCCGCACACAACCCCGTAATCACAAAAATCACAGCTCGCCTTGGGATTAACCAGAAAATACCCCTTCTCCAAAAAAACAAACAGGTTCAACAGCAGCTCCTTCAACCGCGCCCTATCGAAATTTTCAATCAGGATCTCCCGTCCATCGCCCCTGCCCGTAGGAAAGGAATACCCGGTTACAGTCACTCTTGCGGCCTCATCGATCTTTTTCTCCTTTAGAATCTTCTCTGCCGCCTCCGCATACAAGGCATGCTGAAGATACTTGCCCTTCCCAAAAGCCTTTATACTTTCATAGGATTTATAGCTTCCCGTTTTATAGTCAATCACCCGATAGGAGCCCCTGCCCTTTCTATCGACCCTATCGATTTTCCCCTTTAATCTAAACGAAATCCCGGGCCCAACCTCCAAAATCACACTCTCTGAAATCCCCTCCCCCTCTTCTCCCTCAAATCCAAAGTTAACCTCAAACAAAAGTGGCTCGACCTTCTCCTCCCTCTTCTCCTCGGCCTTTAAAAAAACATCCAAAGCCCCAAATATCTCTCTCCTCTCCCTCTCAAAAACAGCCTCTGATGGAGGCGGGTTTTCCTCCCTGTATGTCTCCATAACCTTTTCGGCCACACGCCGTATTTCCTCTCCAAAAGCCTTCTCTCCCAAGGACTCTCCCCTCTCTCTTAATCCCTTCATAAAAACACACAGAACATCATGGAGAAGGGAGCCCCGCTCTAAACCGTCCAGCCATGCCGCCTTATCGACTACAATCTCATCGGGAGGCAAAACCTCCAGCACATACCGTAAAAAATACCCATAGGGACACCGGGCCAGCTTTTCGATCCTTGAGGCACTCATAGATAATGCTGAATTCTTTAAAGGATTACACTCCTCCTCAGAGATCATCACCAGCCCGTCATATGTCGAAAGATCGGGCCCCGCCCTCTTGCTCCTCGCTAAATCCCCATTAGAGATAAAGGGATAGAGGTCCTTAACCGACTTTTTTGCATCTTTAAACTGCCCGTCCCCCGCTATAAAATCGAGCCACCAGTCGGTCTCATCGACTTCGACTCCTCCCACAAAACCCGAACTTTTCCCCAAGGACCCCATAAGCGCCGAATAATCCAGCTCCACATCGCCCTCTATTAACCTATAAACCTGAAGCAGAAAAGACGAGGGAAAAGACGGCCGCTCCTCAAAAACATCATACGAAGAAAAACTCAACACAGCCTGCCCGCTCAATGAGGACAAAAGGGCTGTCATCAAATAGAGGTTTTCCCTCAGCCTATCGGATGTCACATTCAGATCCTTCGAGATAGACTCCCTCTCCTCATCTAAAAGAATAGGATCGGGAAGTCTCGAACCGGGCACAGCCCCCTGGTCAAGGCCCACGATAAAGGAGTATTCTCTCCCTGAAAATCCTCCCTCTCTATAAGAAGTAAGAAAGAGAAAACCGGGCATCGGCCCCGATGACCCAATCCGCAGATCATCTGCAGTACTTCTGAGCCACTCAACAGCCTCATCTTTGGAAAAAGGGATAGCCTTAAAGGAAGAGGCCTCATCCAGCCTGGAAGTTATTCTCCCCAGAGCATCGCCATCCCGGCCGTCCCGCACTCTGGAGTATTTCTTTAAAAAAGAGGAAATACCTATACAAAGGTCTTTGCTGTCAATTTTTTCTTCTTCCCACGAGGGAAAAAGATCCAATACAGATTTTATCCAGCCTTTTATCTTATAGATGTCTTTTAAAGAATCTGCATTTTCTTCAGTTTTGGCTTTTTTCTCTCTGCACAAAACCTCAAGACGGTGGATATACCGGTCTTTCCCCCATCCGATTTTAGCTTCCTTAAGAGTTCGGCTTATCTTTAAAGAAGAAAGGGACTTTCCCTCTTCATCTTTTGGAGTCTTTAAATATTCGCTTTCCAAAAGCCTGCACAAATCTGAAACAGGATAGTCGTTTTCCATCCAATCGATAATCCCGGAAAAAACCTTCCCGGGGACAGTAAAATTAAGCGGCAGCCCCTCGGAAGAAGAAAACTGAAATCCCATCTTTTCAGACAGCACAAAAAAAATGGATGGATAATTTGAACCTCCGGGGTGAATAATCTCGACCTGGTCAAAAGGGATCTTTTCTATGATGATTCTCCGGATAACTTCCCTGCATTCGTTTGTGGGGCCTATGGCCTGGAACATCTGAAGGGTGTTGTCTTTGAAAGGCACAGGCGCATCCTTCAGCGCAAACAGCCATGGCGCCCGTTTTAGGTTTGTGGTTGGTTTTGCCCCTACTGGTTCTTTCTCTTTGATCTTGATCATCCGCCTGGGCCTCGCCATCCCAACAACCTCTCCGTGCGGAACAAGGATGAGGTCCTCTGTCAGAGATTCCAGGAAATCCCGTTCTATTTTTGAAAAGATCTGATCCTGGAGACAGAGATAATGCCTCTCGGGATTGGATGTACTTTTTTTAGCGACATCTGCCGCGGTTTTATAAAGCATCGCCGTATCGAAGAACTTCCCAGCTTCCAACTCTTCTTCATATCTTTTTAAAATAAGCTGCGTTTCACGCCCCTTATCTTTATCGATGAACTGATCGACTTTAAGGTTTGTGCTTTTGATCCCGGCGGCCTTCAAATCCCGTATAGACCGGGAGATCGCATCTATAATCCCCGATTGAGCTTCTAAGTCTCTATAATAGACAAGCTCGCTGCCTTCCTTCAGTTCCCGGAAAATATGATTGATAAGAACCCGTGTCGCTGTGCCCGATATCTGCTGCAACCCCAGTGATTGAAGTTCCATCCCCGCGATCTCCATTGCCAGAGAAGGCAGAGTCACAAACTGCAGGTTAATCCAGGAACTGCCAGATTTGGCAAGATCCTCCCCTATCTGATGGCCGGTTTGATAGGAGGGAACGATAAAAATTTTCTCATCAAGGAGATGGCCCTTACAAAACCGGTCGAGAACATTCAATAGGTTTTTCAAGTTTAAATTCCCTTAAATACTATCAATAAATTCTTGAAATATTCCCAATACATATTGGCTAAACTGTTCATCGTCCATCTCAGAGAATGCACTTTCGAGTCGTTGTGACCGGACCATTAGGACACCTTTAGCATCCTCATCAGAAAAATGTGTCTGTAAATTTCTTTTGAACTTCTTGGTCCAATTTACAGGATATGATTCCCTGAAACTGTTTATATCTTTTATTATTTGTTCGTGCAACTTATCACGGTTGGAAAGAAGATCAAAAATGTAATATAAATCTTTGGCTTTCTTCACAGGCTTCACTCGACGAACAAAAGTCAAACCCTTTTGAAATACAAAAGCTCCTGGGGATGGAACCCTAACTCTCAATAATTCATTGCCTTTAAGCTTAAAGTCATCAATCTCTATATTAATGCTATTTTCTAGCAGCACGATAATAAATCGAAGCTGCTGAGCATGGAGACCTTCTTGTACAACCGCAACTTGATCCTTCCCTGCTCCTCTTAAATGGGTTAAAAACTCAATTTCAACTTCAAATTCACCAATAGTCCCCTCATACGATATGACAGGAGGAGTATGACGAGATTTAAAACACATTTTAAATCCTGCCTCCCTTAATATTGCATCAACTGTTTTATTTCTTCTTTTCTTAAGATGCTCCGGGACAACTATATCAATATCTTTTGTTCTCAGTGGTTCTCTTTTTTTGTCTGAAAGAAGATAGTGATAATAGATTAGAGGCACCCATCCACCAGCAATGACGACATCAGGGAGATAGTCTTCAAGAATCGAGAGTGTTTCAAAAAATTCTCTTTTAAATAGATCCGACATAGTAATCAACCTGCCTCTATCATCTTTTTAAGCCGCTTCTCATAAAGATGCTCAGCCTGCTCTAATCCTCTTTGAGGATATTTATAGAGATCCAGATAGAGCTGGAGATCTGAAACAACCCAAAGGTTCTGAATTTTCTGTTTATTATAAAAAACAGAGTGTCTATATTGGGGATAAAGAATAAAAATATTTGCCCCTTTCTCCACAGATTTTAGTTTTAATTTATCCACAAAAAATTCGAATGATTTCATATCTGAAACATAGATATGCACGTCATTGTACACGGCAAAGGGAGAAACAAGAGACGCTCCTGCGTGAAAACCCATAGCATACTCAATCTCCTTAGAAATCCTAATATTTTTCAATTTATCCAGGATCCCCTCCGGTCCTTTAGAAAGACAAAAAAACTTATTCTCCTCATTTTCCTT
>JAUWVG010000001.1 GCA_030617525.1 Candidatus Aminicenantota bacterium
GGGCCGTTCGATAATTTTTCTGCTGAAATTCTGCCTTCTGCCCGGCATTGAAAATCCTTCTTCATAGATTCCAGATCTGAGGAAATCGATGACTGCAAAAAGATATCATCAAGGGATTCCCTAATGCTCTGGGAAAAATAGTCATACTGCGCCCTCTCCAGCTTCCAGTTACCCTGCAGCAAAGCTTTGTACAAATCAACAAATGTTTGCCCTGCACTGGATGGATTTTCCAGTAAAAGAAACAGAGAACCGGTTTCCAAACGTGCAGCTATTCCCAACGGAATGCCTGTCGAAAGTCTCTCCTGTCCGTATTCTTTGGTCACAACTTTGTAGGTATCTATTGCTTCTTGGAACAGTGAAGATTTTTTCTGAACTCTCGCCGCTGCGTTCAGTAATTCTCCTTTAATCCTGCTGTTTGAGGCCAACATGAAGGCTTGTTGATAGTAAGAGAGGGCCGTTCGATAATTTTTCTGCTGAAATTCTGCCTTCTGCCCGGCATTGAAAATCCTTGACAGATCAGATGATAAAGGAGGAGGAGTGAGAGATTTAATGCTTCCATCGGCAACATACAAGAGTTTTACTGCTGGAAATTGAATTCCTGCCTGGTTTTCGAAACTAAAGGGCTCTTTAACCAGAAAATTTTGATCTTTATACGTATTGAGTTTCTGATTAAGAGCAGAAGTCTCCGATGTTGGAACCTCAACAATCAATTCTATGAAGGACTGTTCAGTTTGAGATATCCTGTTTTCAATCTCTGAGATTATGACCTCCGCTATATTCTGGAGTTCTTCACGCTTCTCCTTTTCCAGAAGCGCTTGATCATTCCGTATTCCCCGAAAAGCCAGGTAACCCAGCAATAGACTCGGAACCCCGACTCCAAGGATAAAAAGGAATAGAATCCTGAACTGTTTTTGTTTGAGCCGCTTCATCTTTTGTTGGATTGAAAACTTTCTTCTAAATATCCCTGTCTAAATATATTTTGGAACAAGACGAAAAGCAAGGCTGTAAAATGGAGAAACACCCATTACATAAAAAGTGTGTCTGAAAAATCACTAAAAATGATGAAACTCGTGCAACGTTTGTGTGAAGATTGTGTGAAGTATATTATTTTATTGAAAAATAGATTTCCTTTCGGTGTCCAATTCTTATGATTATGATGAGAAAAAACTCTTTTTCTTTTTTGAAAATCACCCTGTAGCTTCCGACTCTTAATCTGTATAAATCTTCTTTAACCCCGCTCAATCTTTTTATGTTGTTTTTTAGAACTTCGGGATTCTTGGCCAGTATGAGAAGTTTTTCCTTCATGATTTTTTGTTGGGCTCTATTGATTTTTTCTAGATCCTCTAGAGCTTTTCCAAGAAATTTGAGCTTATACATCTTTACATTCCGAGCTTCTTCCAAACCTCCTCTGCATCAATAAGTTTATCGCGGCCCTTTTCCAACTCTTTCATTCGCTTCTCTGCAAGCTTGATATCCAAAAGATCAAAATATACGGTGAGAGCCTTTTCTATGATTTTACTCTTTTTTTCACCCAACTCTTCAGCCATAGTCTCGAGCTCATTAGAAACTTCTTCATCGAGTGTGATGTTATGTCTTGTCTGCATATCAAACCTCCTATTCAAGCATCTCTATACACATATTATACACATTATATGTGTCATCTCAACATAAAAGAGAGGTTATCTGGAAAGAAAATTTTGACCTCCTGTGAAAAATTCATTTTCTTTATAGAAGACGTCACGAAACTGAAAATTTCTCATAACGAACAATTTGTTGAAGATTTTAGAGTTGTCAATAAAAAAAGGGACGGCCCCCCCCTAAAAGAGCCGTCCCTATCAATCCCCCATTTGCGGGCTTATTTATTGTCTTTTTTCGTGGGAAGGAAGTTTTCCACCAGCCAGTATTCAACTTTTCCTTGCTTCCTCTTTGCATAAGCGATCTTTTTACCGTCGGGAGAGAAATCAGGTGAAAATCCTTCAATATTCATCATTTTAATCTCCCCTCCGTCGGAAGGAACTGAATATATTTGCTCTTTGTTCTTTGTAAGCTTTGAGAAAATAATCGTCTTCCCATCTGGTGACCAACTCAAATGGGTGCCACCCCCTTTCATTTTCTCAGTAATCGACCCGGGTTCACCATCGGGAAATTCACAAACCCAAATCTCCTCAGACTCTTTACCTTCATTATCGGCAAACCAATCTATAGAATGAAAAGCCAGTCGTTTTCCGTCCGGCGACCAACGAGGGAATCTAAAACTCTGGCCGCTTTTCTCAATCAGCGTAATTCTCTGAGGTGCTCCGCCCTTAAATGGTATCACGTAGATATCTTTTTCAAATGTTCTTGCGCCCTCTATAGTATTTCCTTCTTTGGAGCCGATGTAATCAAAGGCGATATAAGCTCCATCGGGTGATACATCACATTTTTCAACCCACATATCGAAGCCAAATTCCAATTTTTGCGGCACTCCTCCTTCGACAGGAACTGTCCAGATGCCTCGATTACCATAACCAATAAAGCCTCCAAATATTAGCTCTTTTCCACCTGGCAGCCATGAGGGTCTTGTAATATATCGGCTTTCATTCGGATTAGACACACTTATCGTAAGTTTTCTAGCTTCTCCTCCTTCTGTTGGTATCATCAATAAATCCGCTGCATCCCGAAAAGAGATGAATGCGATCTGCCGGCCATCCGGAGACCAACGGGGATGTCTTTCTGGAGCCATGATGTTTGTGAGTTGAGTTTCTTTTCCTGTTTCGAGATCTTTAACAAAAATATTAGATCCGACTATACTCATGGAAATTCCAATCTTTCCTTCTTTTACCCAGTTGTAAAAAGTGTTCCGCGAAGTAAGCCCCCGGGAAACTTGAATGGGCTCCCCCTCAGGATGTCCATCCGGAGAAATTCTTATCACCCAAATTTCACTGGATCCACTTCTTGCGGAATAAAAGGAAATCCACTGCCCATCGAATGACCATTTAGGCCAACTGTCCGGAACGGGATGATTTGTGACCTGAATTGATTTCCCACCTTTCAAAGGCATTGTGTAAATATCGTCATGAAATTCATAGGCTAAGAATTTACCGTCAGGTGATAAAGTCAGGAGTGAGAAATCTTCCCCAGTCTTTAGATCCGCATATTTAAAGATGTCTTTCCATTCTCCTCCTGAAACGGGAATGGCGCACAGACCTCTCTTTGACACCTCGCAGAGTATCATTTTACTGTCCGATGTCCATCCAGTAGGCCAGGCATATTTACCATCTTTTATGAAGTCTGAATCGGACTCAATGAGAGCCCTGGGGTCTCCTCCTTTTATGTGGACGACATACAGGCCGTTTAAAACATCAAGATAGGCAATTGTCTCACTGTCCGGCGACCAGAAACACCAATATTTAAAACCCGGAGTTTTTGTGAGACGTGTCTCTTTACCGCTTGCTATCTCTCTCATCCAGATGTCGTCTTCTTCCCCTACCAAGGCCAACTTTTTGCCATCCGGAGAAATGAAGCCGTAGGCTTTCTCCGTGCTCTCGTAGATCTTTGTAACGATGTGTTCTTCAACTCCTTTTTCGACCAGCTCTTTTGCTTTCAGCAGAACAGACAGTTTCTCTTTTGCCATTTTGACAGCTTCAGTTTGCTCTGGATAATTTTCTACAACATTCTGGTAAGCCTTTTGCGCTTCCTTCAGCCCCATTTTTTCATAACAGAGACCGATATAAAGCTGAGATTGGGCAGCGTATTGCCGCTCGTCCGGATATTTTTCTAAAATTTCACTGAAAAGTTTGATGGCCTCCTGGAGATCTCCCTTTGTCTCCATAGTGAATTTGGCTTTTTCGAAAAGCACTTTATGGTCCTGTGAATTCTGAAATCCGAAACCCACAGATAGAGCCAAAAGAACCACAAAGAGAAAAAGAGTCTTCTTACTGCACATGATGTGACCTCCTGCCGGTGATTTTTTCATCTTCCAGCAATATAGCCATTTCCTAAGCTGATGTTGTCAAACAAAAGTCAAAGAATGTAAAAGATTGTCATTTCCCAAGGAAACGATATCCTTCCCCGTAGACCGAAAGAATGTACTTAGGTCGGGATGGATCCTCTTCGACTTTTTTCCTCAATTTCAGGATATGATTGTCGATAGTCCGGGTGGTTGGAAATTTCTCATAACCCCAGATCTTGTCGAGAAGCACATCCCTTTTCACCACTTCTCCCTTGTGAGCGATAAAATATTTAAGAATCTCGGCCTCAAGGGACGTCAAATCCGACTCCTTCCCTCTCCGTCTGATCTTAAAGAAGGTAAAATCGATTTCCAGATCTTCCAGGCGATAGATATCAGGAACTCTTTTATTCTCCCGCGTCTCCCTCCGGAGATGGGCTTTGATCCGGGCCAGGAGCTCGCGGATGCTGAAGGGTTTGGTCATATAGTCGTCGGCACCGATCTCGAGTCCTACCACTTTATCCACTTCTTCTCCCTTGGCTGTGAGCATAATGATGGGGGTACTGATATTCTTCTTTCTCAACTCCCGGCATACCTCCAGTCCGTCCATTTTTGGAAGCATAATGTCCAGGATAATCAAATCCGGGATTTCTTCCTGTGCTTTCAAAAGACCTTTCGAACCGTCATCAGCCCAGATCACTTCATATCCCTCATCGATGAAGTTGAGTCTCAGCCCTTTCACAAGATCTTGTTCGTCTTCGATAATGAGAATTTTCTTTTTCATTGCCCTAATCCTCTAATGTTTCGGAAACCGGAATGTACACGGAAAAAACAGAACCCTTTTCCGGCTCGCTGTCTACACAAATCTCTCCGCCATGCGCCTCGACTATATGTTTGACCAAGGTCAATCCCAAACCGCTTCCCTTACTCTCAGAGGTCGTCCGATTCTGCAGGCGGTAAAATCTCTCAAAAATCCTCGATCTAGCCTCAGGGGAAATCCCAATTCCACGGTCAGCAACTTGGAATCCGATACAATCATCCTTCCTGTAGACCGTTACTCTCACCTCTTTTTTCTCAGGGGAAAACTTCATGGCATTGCTCAGCAGATTGATCAGCACACTGGCTATGGCCTCCTTATCAAAAACAATATCAGGAAGGTCAGAGGAAATCTCTTCTACAATTGAAAACCCCTTCTTTTCAAGATGGTAGCGGTAGGATTCTAAAGTATTCTGGATAACATTAGCCAGGTTTCCCTTTTTAAAGTCAAACTCTTTCCTGCCCATCTCAATCCTGGAAAAATCGAGGATATTGTTGATCATATGGGATAATCGCTCGCTCTCTTTGGTGATGATCTCATAGGCTTCGCGCCTGTCTTTATCGGATAGATTTTCCTTCCGCTGGAGGGTCTCACCGTAGAGTCGGATCAATGTCAGAGGTGTCTTCAGCTCGTGAGAAACATTATGAACAAATTCCGTTTTAAGCTGCGTTGTTTCTGTTTCTCTGGATACATCGCGGACAATCAGCAGAACACCTATAAACATAAGGACGATGATGACACCAAGCAGGATCCCGTAGAAGAACTTCTCACGTCGAGCGGTTTTCTGCAGGTCATGGAAAGCATCCAAAGAAGCGATAAGCTTCCATGGCAGGAGAATATTCCGGAAGGACAGGGACAGAGAATCCTTTGAGATCCCCCCCTCCTGTTCAGGGGATGTAATTCCGGTTTTTTCATCCAGGACAGACAGCAGAAGCCCTGAATCCTCTGAGATATCCTTTAATAATTCAGGCAGAACTTCTGACTTCAATAAATCCAAATCCCACACAAAACCTCCGAAAAATGTTTCGCCCGATTCCGTTGGAGGAAGAATACGATAGGATATGAGCTGCAGATTCCCATTTGACGAAGTCAAGAATCGATCGGACTGGGATGTCTCTCCACTCCCATAAACACCTCTTCTCTCTCGAATCCTTGGAACAACATCGTTATTCAGGAAATCGATAATCTGCAATTCAAGGAGAAAGGATGATGGTAGGGCAATCAGGTTTTTATATTTTTCCCGCAATTCCGGAAATTTCTGGTTTTCAAACGCTGGAACTAGAAGGGAATCTATTTCGGAAATGAAAAATCTAACTGAAGGAGAGTTCATAGGCCAATCTCCGTTCCACAGTTTTTTATAGGCATCGAGGAGTGTTTCTAATCCCTCTTCTTCTTTATTCTGATCTTTATGAATATCATATAGTTGAATCGACGCCACAAGGCCGTAGGGATGTCCAACCTTATTCCTCAGCTGCCCATAGTCCCGGGCTAGTTTATCGTAGGTGTCCCTGGCTCTATCGAAGTTTTTGGACAAGAGGAACGATCGGGCCAATCCTTCAAGAGAGAAGGCCTGATTCTGTCTTGATGTCGCAGCCTCAAAACTTTTCTGATAGTCTTCAGTCGCCTTCACATAATCCTTCAAGGAAAATTCGTATCGACCAGCCCTCGAAAACAAGGTCTCAAACCGAGGTTCTGACAACGCCAAATCGATGGAATCAATTGATAATTCGAAGGATAAATATTTCGGGAACACGATCTTATAATCCTCATCAAGGATGAAGTCTCCTCTTGCTAATTCTGTTGAATTCTCCAGGGTAGAAAATTTTTCCGGCCTGAGGGCCTGTTTCTCATACTCGAAAAGCCTGTCCTCGAGGGATTGGAGAGCGGCCTGACCTGAGGTCCAGAGACTGGACTCAAGAAGCCTGCTGACAGATTCCAGTCTCTTGGCAAAAGTGCTGAAACTCAGATACCCGACGATCAGGGTGGGAAGAAAGATAGCCAAGAGAAAAATGACAATAGTTTTCCTCTTGTGAATCATCCGCGGGAAAAACGGTTTTTTCGCTGACTTCAACTTTGCTCCAAAATAAGCAGATATCAACTCAATTATATCGAAGAAAACCCTTGAAATGTCAAAATAATGTAAAAAAAAGGACGGCCCACGAATGAGCTGTCATCAGCAACCGCCCTTTTGCGGCTTATTTCTTATCTTTAATTTTGGGCAGGAAGTTTTCCATTACCCAGACTTCGTCGTTGGGAGTTGTAAAACCGAATGAAGAGAAGGATAAATGATGGCCATCAGGATGAACGCTTAAGTGGCGGAAATTTGCCATTTTTAGGTTCAATTCTTGGGCCCTTTTCTCTTCCAAAGAATACATCCACAAATTCCACTCCTCGTTTAGTGGATGACTGCTTGAATAGAAAAAGATCCTTTTTCCATCAACACTCCAGGCGGGAGTGATTACAGTCACCCCTGATGTTTCGAAATTGTGAAGTTCCTGGGGTTCGCCCCCTGATATAGGAATGATCCGCATACTTCTTTTTTTTCCTCTGTTCAAAAAGACCAGCATTCTTCCGTCAGGGGAAATATCGATGTCCTTGGCATCATCTGGTGACCCCTGAAGTTTTTCATTCAAACCGGTTTTTAGGTCGAGGGCAAAGATCCAGGATTTTTTAGTACGGGGGTTGCCTTTGGTATAGAAAAGTGTTTGGCCGTCAATTGCCCATCTGTGTGAATAGAATTCTTCATTTTCTTCAATTTGGACTAGAGGAGAAATCTTTTCAGAATTAACATCCATCTCGTATATTCCCTCCAAACCATTGCTATCTGTCCCCTCCCATGTAATCGCCTTTCCATCCGGCCGCCATTGAGGATAATTTAGCTCGAGGGATCCATGATCAAGCTCTCGGATTCCTCCATTCTCGAGTGAATAGAGACGAATAGATCTATTCATGGGCTGGATTCTTCGGAGAAAGCTGTAAGCCAAGTATTTGCCATCCGGCGAGTAGTCCGGGTAGGAATTGTGACCCTCACTATATCGTATTTCCACTTTTGGAGACTCCAGGACCAGGCCGGATAAAGGATCGATCTTAACTACATATACATCATTCAGGGCTGAGCCGTTATAGCCGAAATAGAACTGATTGCGGAGAGTACACCCAATAGGGAAAGCCGGACCGATATTCGGCTTCACAAGACTGGGTGTCCCATTTGCCTGTCCTCCCTTGACCGGAACAATCCAAACTCCCCGAACCCCGGTCCTCTCACTCCCGAACAGAAGATACTTCCCATCCGAGGTCCAATCGAATACATAGTCAAAAGAAGGGTGGGATATCAACTGTTCCTCGTATGTCCCGTCCGAAGAGAGAAGAAAGATATCCCGATTATTTGGATTTTGATCCCGGCAATCGTCAAAAGCAATTGTTCTTCCATCCGGAGAAATAACAAATCCCCAAGGGTGACCTTGGTAAAATTTACGTTTAAATGTTTTCAGGATTCTGAAGTTTCCATCGACAACAGAAAGAAAGCCAATAACAAATGTTTGCCCTCTTTCTTCATAAAAACCAATG
This sequence comes from Candidatus Aminicenantota bacterium, assembly GCA_030617525.1. Lineage (GTDB taxonomy): Bacteria > Acidobacteriota > Aminicenantia > Aminicenantales > Aminicenantaceae > JAUWVG01. Next base: position 8,313 of record JAUWVG010000001.1, read on the forward strand.
AGCATACGTTTTCCATCCGGGTGCCAATCAAAGGGCTGGATGTATCCAAAATCGTGATTTTTATACAGAATCCTGGGTTTTTGCTCTTCTAAACCGACTGTATAGATATCAAACGTGTCACCTTCAGGATCATACCAACTATATAAGACTTGATTGCCATCGGGTGACCACTTCGAATACAGGGCGAATTCTTGAGATTTCAGCCAGGACCCTTTGTTCGTAAGACGACGGGATTTCCCATCTGCCAATTCACGAATGGCCAGGTCTCCGGTATCCCAGTCCGTAAAGGAAAGATATTTGCCATCGGGTGAAATATCCCCTGAAATGGCGGCTTCGCGTCCCGACAAGATTTTTTGTATCTTTAATTCCTTCGCCTTATCCTCAATGACAGATTGGGCCTCTAAAAGAAGTGACAATTTTTCTCTTGCGATTTTCACAGCTTCAGTTTGATCCGGATACTTTTCTAGAACGGCCTGGAAAGCCTTCTGAGCATCACTCATCCCCAATTTCTGAAGACAGAGACCAATCTGGAGTTGGGCTTTGGCCGCAATCTCCCGTTCTTTTGGAAAGTCCTTAACGATCTTCTGAAAAACTTCAATTGCTCCTTCCAGATCCCCGCGGGTTTCTTGAAGATAGACCGCTCTTTCAAACAGGGCCTTGGCCGATTCTTGTTTAACAAGTCCAGAAAAAAGGAGAGAGGCTCCCATTACCAAAATTACTACCATTAAAAAAACTTTTTTTTGATTCATTTTTGTTCCTCCATCATGTGACATTCCAATAAAATAAACATAACGGAGGATGTTTGTGTTGAGGAATTATGGAAAATTTGTGAAAAACCTTCCACATGGAGACACTTCATGTTTTTAATTCCTCCTTTAATCTACAAATTTATAACCGATACTGTGGACACTTTTGATATGTTTGGGTTTAGAAGGATTATCCTCGATCTTCTTCCGGATGTGAGCCATGTGGCTGTCCACGGTTCTGTGTGAAACCGCCAGGTTGTCGGCACCCCAAACACTATCCAGAAATTCATCTCGGCTTATGACCTGTCCTTTTCTATCAATCAACAACTTAAGAATCTTTAGTTCCAGGGGAGTTAAACGCAAATCTAAACCATCCTTACGGGATTCATATTTTTGAAAATCCAATTCCACACTCCCAAATCTATAGAGTTTTATTTCATTTTGATAATCCTCAACCCGGCGAAGCAAAGCCTTGATCCGGGCGGATAGCTCCTTGAGACTAAAGGGCTTAGTGACATAATCATCTGCACCCAACTCCAATCCCAAAACTTTGTCCACTTCCTCATCTTTGACAGTCAACATCAAAATCGGAGACGTCACTCCCTCCTGGCGCACTCTCTTACAGATCTCAAAACCATCCATCAGGGGAAGCATCACGTCCAGGATTAAAAGATCCGGCTTTGATGCTAAGGCCAACTCCAATCCCTTTTCTCCATCGGCGGCTGTTGTCACATCATATCCCTGCTCAGAAAGTGCATCCTGGAGGATCACTCGGATGCCGGCATCATCTTCTACAATTAGAATTGTTTTTTTCAAAACTCACTCACCTCCTTCTCGGATAGGGAAAATAAGTGATACGCGACTTCCCTCTCCGGGACGGCTCGAAACAACAACTTCCCCTTCATGAGCAGCCATTATATGTTTTACCAAAGTCAATCCAAGGCCGGTGCCTGTCGGAGAGATCGAGGAAGCTTTTTTTCCACGATAAAATTTTTCAAATATTTTCTTCTGTTCATTCTCTGGAATTCCAATTCCTTTATCCACCACAGTAATCTCGACCATTTCCCCTTTCCGCTCGACAAAGACTTCAATTTTCTTCTCTCTCTGTGAAAATTTGGCTGCATTGTCCAGGATGTTGTGAAAAGCCTGGTTCAGAGCTTCTTCATCTGCATAAACAGGAAAACTATTGTTTTCCATTTGAAGCTTTACATTAAAACCTGAAAGTTTGTGCTCTTTTTCAAAGCTTTCTACTTCCTGTCGAACCAATCTGCCGATATCGATGGATATTGGCCTGTATTTCCTTTTGCCTTCCTCGATTTTTGTAAAGTCAAGGACATTCAAAACGAGTCTCTTTAGACGGTCGGAATCATGCCTAAGAATTCTGTAATATTCCCGGATTTTGTCCGGATTTTTTATTTTACCGTCCTGAAGATGCTCCAAAATCGCTCCCATGGATGTCAGAGGAGTTTTAAATTCATGAGAGACAGAAGCAATAAATTCAGATTTCAACTGCAGGAGATTCATCTCCTGTGCAAGTAAGCGGATAATAAGGCTTGATCCAAAAAGCAGGATCACAAGTAGAGTTAAAATCATCCAGAAAAAAATATTTTCATAAAGAACAAATCCAGATCCCATTGCTTCATTCTTATAAAGCTCCACTCTCCATGGCGGAAAATTATCTAGGAAGAGATCGGTAAAAATCGGCTTCTTACTCTCTGCGTCCTCTTCACCGAAGACAATTCTTCCTGTTTGATTGGAACGCATAAGAACTGAGATTCCAGATGGGGTGTTCTCTGATAACAAAGTGTCTGCATTTATTGTTAGATCATTTGCACCAAAAATAGTTCCAAGGAAATCCATTCGAAAACCTTGATTGGGTCCATTTAAGGGTACAGATATCAAAAAAACTTCCTCTCCCTCAAACATTAAAACATTTTTCAAAATCGGGAAGTTGGCTCCTTGTATACGATCCAAAATATCTTCTCCATAGGGCAAAACATCCTGTACCGCAAATTCGGCAAGGCGTCCTATATGCAGTTTCTTTTCCACTTTATTCTGAAAATCAATCACAGCGGCCAAAAAACCTTCTGGATAAACATCTTCTAATTCTTTAGCGACTACATTATTTATCATTTCTTTAAGTGTGTCCGCATAGAGTTTGACCTGACTTATATCCAGAGACCAAACTTTCTTTTCGAGACGTACATAGGTCTCAAGCGATTCCTTGAACAAGGCCTCAAAATTATCAGATGTATAAAGAATATTCAGCATTTCGAGGCGGGAGACAAACTCTAGAGAGCGGCCGGACTCCGTGAGAAGATCCGGAAAAGAATCGATAAGAGATCTGTAGACAACCAAAGCCTGCTTGTTGCCCGCTTGCTTTACCTCACACCGTGCAATGCGGCTTAAGATCCATGCACGGACTTTGTCGTTATTAGATCTGCTCAGTACTTGGCGGTATTGAGAAATCGCATTTGAAAAATCTTTTTGTTGAAATTCTGCCCTCTCGGCCTCATTAAGATTTGGTTGAATAGTCTTCCATTCATCAGGTTCGAGTATTGTTTTTGAGGTTAGAGGAAAAACCTGATAAACAGGCAGCCAAAGTTCCCCCTTTTTGTTCCAGATAACAACTTCTCCAAAAAAAGAATCCCTTTGCTGAACACCAACAATTGATTCTCTAATCTCAGAATAGCCAGCATCAGAAAAAATTTCACTGTTAGCAAGCCCCATCAAATCCGTTGATTGTGTTTCGACAAAATCTTGAATATCCTTCTGCACTGAACTGACATAGCCCTTGTGCTCCTCAAGAGTCTGCTGTTGGATCTTAAATTTTTCATTGCGCAAAGCCCGCATTCCAAAAAAGGCCAGGAAAATCGAGGGCAGAAATACCACAACAAAAAAAATTGAAAGGATTTTTCTGTTTTGAGATAAGACGAGTTTGAGATTATTTAGCATGAATTTCCATGCCTTTTATTTCACAAATTCATACTATATCAGGAAACCTAGTTTTATGTTAAGGAAATGTGGAAATCCAAATAAGGAAAGGGACGACCCATAATTGAGCCGTCCCTATCAATCCCCCTTTACGGGCTTACTTTTTGTTCTCGAGTTTTGGCAGATAGTTTTCCATCACCCAGGATTCATGTTCTTGTATCAAAAAAGAGACAGCAATTTTAGAATCTTGAGGATGAACGCTTAGACTAACAACAAATCCATTGGGATCTTTGGACTGCCAGATCATCTCAGGTTCTCCGCCCTCAGCGGAAATACGCCAAACAGAAGAACCTTTATTCTCATCATATTTTGCAAATAGCACATAATTCCCGTCAGGTGTCCACGTCACGTCACTGCTCCATAAAACATCTGATCCTTGGAGTTTGCACAACTCCCGAGGATCTCCCCCAGAGACGGATTTGATCAGCATGCTCCATGTTTCTTCTTCGGGATTACTTGTAACAAACACTAATGTTTTTCCATCAGAAGAAAGATCCAAGAACTCGGCCAAGTTATTATTTTGATAGAGTTGTTTTTCCTGACCCGATTCGAGGTCACGCATTAAGATTCTGTCCCGGTTTTTATAGAAAACAGCCTTTCCATCATGGGACCATTCAGCTATCGCTCGGTGATCAGGAGGCAGCTGCACGATTTGGGTCACCTGATTGCTTTGAACATCAATCTTGTATATCCCCTCGTTGTTGGCCCTCTGATTTCCCTTAGTTTTTAAGTGACCTATGACCAAAACAGAGCGCCCATCTGGAGACCAACGCGGTTCATTGACTTCAAACTCACCAGCTAGTTCACGTTCCTCTCCAGTCTGGAGATTACGAACATAGAGCGGTCTATTATAAAAACCAGGTCCTGCCGGATCAGTTTTCTCTGTTTTATAAACTAAGTTCTCACCATTTGGGGACCATTCAACAGTGAAGTTGGAACCTACAAAAAGAGGACTGCTTAATTCCTCCTGAACTTTGCCTGTTTTCAAGTCAAATGGAGCAATTTCAGTTGTAAACCTTCTGGTAAAAATACTGTAGTAAAAGGAACCATCCTTAGTAAATCCTTTAGGCGAAATTTGACCGATATCTCGTTTAACAGGCCAGGGCATGCTCTTTTCCTTACCATTTTCGACCTTGACTGCCCAAATATCATAAGTTCCAGTGCGATTGCTTAAAAACAACATCTCTTCACGATTAGGAACCCACCCTAATAACCTGTCGTTTGCAGGATGTTCAATTAGATGAATTTCACCACCGCCATCAGTGGCAAGCAAGTTGATGTCGTAATTCCCGGATTTTTCAGCACTTGGGAAGTCATAGGCGATGAAACGATCATTCGGCGAATAACAGATTCGAGGCACAAAAGGTTTTTCAAAGGTTTTCAAGACCTGTGTAGTTCCGTCCACGACTGAAACTAAAATGATCTCTAAATTTGCCGGTTTTCTGCTGTACTTTCTGAATATAATCTGCTTGCCGTCTGAAGACCAGGAGTCAAGCTCAAGTTGATTGTATGTTCCACTGTAAAGAACTCGATCACCTGAACCATCGATCCCAATAAGGCACAGATCATAAGTTGTATATTGATTGGTCCAAGTATAAGCGACCAGCTTGCTGTCTGGAGATATAACGGAATTGATTACAAATTCCCTTGGCTGATCCATGGCTCCCTTATTCGTAAGGCGCCGCGTCTTACCCGTAGCGATTTCTCGAATGGCAAGATCACCGGTCTCCTTGTCCTTATATGCGAGATACTTGCCGTCGTGTGAAGGTGCTCCAGCCTGAACTTTCCTTACTACGAAATCCTCTCTTTCTTTTTGTTGTGGAAGTTTTTCAAGTGGCAGAAAATTTTCCATAACCCAGACTTCACTATTTTCTTCTTCTGAGGTAGAGAAAACAATATGTCGCCCGTTTGGATGAATACTCAAATTCATAATAAATCCACCCATTTCCAATTCTAGTTTCTCAGGCTCCCCCCCTTTTACCGAAATTCTATACAAATCCCATTTTTCCCCATCCTTTTTGGGAAACTTCATTGCAAAAAGAATATTTTTCCCGTCAAGAGTCCATGTAGAAGGCGCTCCGTATCTAATAGCAATGCCATCTTCAAAACTCCACAGTTTCCTTAGTTCTCCTCCAGTAGACGGGATGATGCTCAGGCTTGGTATTTTATCTGACACTTGAAGGTAGTTCTCCTGTATGGTTAACCACTGACCATCCGGGGAGAGATTTATATGTAAGTCACCTTCAGATCGATAAAGTTCTTTCTGATCACCGCTTTTAAAGTCTTTGACTATGAATTGGTAGGTTTTAGTTTTCCGGTTTCTAAGAGTATAGAAAATATTTTTCCCATCAGGAGAGAGTACGAAGGGAGCAGCATCCATATTATCGTCAAACAAAACAAGCTCAGCATTACCTGTTTGAGTATCGATCCGGTATATTCCATTTGTATCCCAGACCTTGACAAATACGGAACGCCCATCCGGAGACCAACGGGGATGGAAGAATTTATTTTTTAGGTTCGGAAAGATCTCGCGTTCCTTGCCAGTTTCAAGAGACTTGAGAGAGAGAACATTGCCACCCAATTTTGCGATAGTATAATCGGGATAAATTGTCAAAGGGAATCGCCTGGATATATAGGCTAGATATTTTCCGTCAGGCGAGTAGATGGGTGATTGGTTGTATCCTTCGAAACGTGTAATTGTCCTTTTCGGTGGAACAAGAATTTCTCCAGTCTCAGGATCGAGTTCAACCGTATAAATATTATTATTTTTCTTTGAATAACCGTAGTAGAATGAGCCTTTCCTTGTGAATCCCAATGGTTCAATTGATCCCATATTTGATCTAACCAGTTCTGGTTTTCCCTGAGATATTCCATCAGAAATCTGTATGTTCCATAAACTAAAAGTTCCATTACGGTCACTGGCGAAAATGATATTCTTTCCATCGGGAGCCCAACCGAGCAGCTCATCATAGGAAGGGTGTTCAATCAATGGAATTTCACGAGTTCCATCGGTCGATAACAGAAAAATGTCACGTTCCAGTGAACCTGCTTTTTGTGGAAAGTCATACACAATGTATCGCCCGTCAGGTGAAAAACACATATTTTCCGGCCAACTCTTTTCAAACGTTTTGAGGACAGACACAGAACCATCGGTTGTGGAAACTAATACTATTTGTACAATTATGTTTGTTCCAACTTTTCTATCGAAGTATGCCAGAATTTGCTTCCCATCCTGCGACCAATCGTATGTGTACATCCATTGCACTTCCTTATCACTAAAAAGAATTCGGGGCTTAGACCCATCGAGCCCGATTATGCGCAGGTCACAATAGTCCTTACTGACCAACGCACAAACAATCTGATTACTGTCGGGAGACCATCTGGAAATGGAAGAGATATGACCTGATTCATCCCATGATTCCCTATTTGTTAATCGACGTTTCTTCCCGGATGCAATTTCATAAATGGCTAGGTCTCCGGTGTCAGTATCCCGATAAGAGATATACCTACCATCAGGTGAAGGGGCGCCGACACCGCTTCCATCTTGCGCCCAAGCCTGGTTGATGCGCAATTCGCCTTCTTCTGTGAGTTTTTTCGATTGAGCCTTTATAAAAGTTGCCAGTTTTTCTTTTGCAATTCTGACTTCTTCGGATTGCGAAGGATAGTTGTCGATGACTTTCCGGAAAGCATCCTGCGCCAACTTAGCACTTTTTTGTCCCAGTTTTTCATAACACAGGCCGATACGAAGCTGGGCCATAGCTGCGATATTCTGCTCTTTTGGATACTGTTCTAAGATCTTTTCGAAAAGCTTAATAGCACCCAACATGTCTCCGTCGGCATCTTTCTTAAAAACCGCCGCTTCATACAATTCCTTGGCTGACTGCTGATTATCAGCACTCAAGAAAATCCCAAGTGACATCACCAAAAGAAATATTACGCTCACACAAACTAAAACTTTGATTCTTCTCATCAAAAGCCTCCTGTGATTTTCATTTCAGGAGAATAATAATGTTTTTTTTCCGGTTTGTGGTTAAGGTTAAACAGAGTTTGCATTGAGTTTCAGTGGAGATAATTCTATCCCTCGAATCTATGCCCAACTCCTCTGATGCTGACAAGGTACCGGGGTTGAGAGGGATCCGGTTCGATCTTTTTCCGGAGATGAACGATGTGGGAATCAATGGTCCGGGGAGAGATGATGGCATCACCCCATGCCTCATCGAGAAGGTTGTCCCTAGTCACGACCTCCCCTTTACGTTCGATAAAGAATTTCAGAAGCTTAAATTCCAGGGCTGTCAGATGGATTTTTTCTCCGGCTTTTAAAACTTCATGGCGCTTAAAATCAACCGAGACCTCTCCAAATTCAAAGACATCCCCGGTCTCCTTCTCTATTCCGGTCCGCCGCAGGATCGCTTTCACACGGGCGACCATCTCTCGTGATCCCACTGGCTTTGTGACATAGTCATCCGCGCCCATTTCCAGTCCCATAACTTTATCCATCTCCTCTGTCTTTGCCGCTGTGAGCATAATAATGGGCGTCCTCACATTTTCCTCTCTCAGTTTCTTGCAGATTTCAAAACCGGTGAGTTCCGGGAGCAGGATATCGAGAATGATGAGATTAAACTCCTTGCTTTTAGCCAACATGTAGCCCTCTTTCCCATTATCGGCAACGGCAACTTCATATCCCTCAAATTCCATGTCGTCCTTCAATCCCATCAGGATGGTTTCGTCATCCTCTACGATTAATATTTTAACCATGATTTTTTCCTTTTTGTGAAATCGGAAGTTTGAGTATCACTCTGGTTCCCTTGTCCAAATCACTCTCTAAAATTACTTCGCCTCCATGGGCTTTGACAATATGGTCAACAAGAGTGAGGCCAATTCCGCTTCCCTCGATGTTTTTTTGGGTGGGATCGACAGATCGATAAAATTTTTCGAACACTTTTTTTAGTTCATCTTTGCTGATTCCGACACCCATATCCTGAACCTCCAATAAAACAACTTCTCCCTCGAAGCGAGCTCGGAAATATATCAATGGATCCTTTCCCGAATATTTGACAGCATTGTCAAGCAGATTAAACAGGGCCCTGGAGATCCCTTCTTTGTCTGCATGAATAATTGGCAAATGGTCAGATATCTCACATTCCAAAGTCACATGTTTATCAGCAACATATTCCTCGAACCTCTGAATAACATCCTTGACCAGTTCCCCAACACCCATCTCTTCAAAAAGGTATTTCTTCATCCCGGCCTCTATTTTTGAAAAATCGAGCATATTCTCGATAAGCCGGCTTAGACGTTCACTTTCTTTGCTGATCTTTCCATAATAAATGCTTTTCTTATCCTCTCCCTTCACTCGCCCTGAATCGAGCATCTCGGAGAGATAGCGGATGGACATTAAGGGTGTTCTGAATTCATGGGATACAGTAGAGACAAATTCCGATTTTAACCTGGCCAACTCCAACTCTTTGGCAGTACTCTTGATCGCCATAAATCCACCGAAAAATAAGACGGCCATTACAACCACAACGATAAGGATATAGACATTTCGCCTCAGGTTGTACTGCCGATCCGAAGCATTCGGATATTTCTGGAGTATGTGGATTTGCCAGGGAGGGAAATCCTGATCGAATCCCAAAACAATAGGCGAGCTGAGACCGTCCGCTAAAGAATCCAAAACCTCTTCTCCTAAAACAATGTGGCCGTCGGAATCGACAATTTGAAGCAACCAGTCCTCAGGGATCGGGAGTTTATCCAGAATTTGTGGGAATCGTTCTTCAATCAGAACGGAGTTGTCTATACGGATTCCCAGGATAATGTCATTTTGGACAGTTGCAGCAGTGATGAGAAACAAATTATCACCTAAGATCTCAGAAAAACGGGAAAATTCATTGGCCTTGCTGTTAAGCCCGAATAATCTGGCTTGAACAAGGGGAATGATCTTTTCTATCAAATCCTCCTCCGCTGTCAATTCTCCGAGCTTGGCATCTGCCTGCTTTTCGAATTCATCCCATCGATTCTTGAAATCCACATCCTCCGATGCACCCCTCCATTCAGTTTTCCATGTCTCCCCCATTTTATTTATAATGCTTCGATAAAACTGAAACTGTGAATTGTCCAGGGACCATTTAGGGCCCTCCAGGCGGCTGTAGAATTCCAATATAATTTGTCCTGTTTTTTCAGGCTCAGTCTTTTGAGTAATGGTACCCATCTGAAAAAAAGCGATGATCCCAAGGGGCACGCCTTCAGAACTCATCTCATTGGAAAAATCTTCAAGGATTGTATTGTAGGTGTTTATAGCTTGGTTGAGATTTCCCAATTTTTTGTAGCATCTAGCAAGGCGATTTAAAACCAGAGCCTTGGAAGAATCATCCTGAAACGAGTTTGCTAATGTTTTATAGGACTGAATGGCCAGAGACAAATTTTGAGTTACAAGCTCAGCCGATTCCGCCGTTTTAAAGAGTCCGAAACTCTCAATTTTTCCTAGATTGAGTCCGGCAAGACGCCTCCTTTCTGATGTGAGAAACAGAGGGCTCTTGAGAGGAAAAACCAATTCGCTGTCCGCCCCGGCCAGAAAGATATCACCAATGAGAGCTTCAGTTTCAGCGCCCAGACAGCAGGCCTCTGACAATTTTTGTATGTCCTGCTGTGTTCGAGCATCTGATACAGCAGTCGTTATCTTCTCTTCAATCTCCGAAAAGAGGGAGTCGATTTCACCGGTCAAAAGAGAGGCATATCTCTGCTGCTCTCTTTCAAGGTCCCTCTCTCGTGCAAGTTTTTCCCTCTCTGCTTCCCGGACAGCTAGAGTGGTCAAAAAAAAGCCTAAAACTAGAGTGAATCCGGCAAGTAAAACAACCGATCTTCTCTGCCAATTCAGTTTAAAGACCATTTTTAAAAAGCTTTCAGACTTATTCTTAACCTTCCAATTATTTTTCCTCAGCCCCTAAGTCGTACAGAGAAAACAGTATAACGTAAGTATCAAGATGTCAATTCTGTCCATCCTCCAATTTGTTTCCTCAGTATAGAACAAGTTCAAGCTTTTTATGTTGAGAACAGGTTGAGTTTGAGTGGATTTTTTTTCGGAAGGCTTTCGCCTTCGACCGCCATTTCAAAGATTATGGATACGAGATCCATCCTCCCTTATAATAGAAAGGGGACGGTCCCCGAAAGAACCGTCCCCAGCAATACCCCTTTTAAGGATTTATTTTTTGTCTTTAGTTTTGGGCAGGAAGTTTTCCATCACCCAGACATCTTTGATTCTATGGTTTGAACCGAAAACAATTTTTTCTCCGTCAGGATGAACCGACATCCAGAGGATATTATCTTTATACACTCCGAGTTTCTGCAGGTTTTCTCCTGATGCAGATATACGCCACAGATCATGGGAATCTCGCTTCGGCAGTCGATAAGAGGCAAAAATGAGTTCCTGGCTTTCGGGCATCCAGGCAATTGTTGAAATCTGCTCTCCTCTTTCCTTCATTCTGAATATCTCTCTGGGTTCTCCTCCAGCAGTGGGTACAATCATAAGAACCGGTGACCAGCCTTTATTGAACGCCAGCCATTCTCCGTCAGGAGATATGGCCAAATCGTGAGAAAAAAAACTATTTCGTCCGACTATATAACTGGGATTGAACTCACCTCGGCAGATTTCCTTTTTTTCTTTGCTTTTAAGATCATACTTTATGATTTGTCCGTATTCTTTTTGAGGATGCTGATAGGTATAGAAAATCTGTTTTCCATTGAGTGCCCACTCCGGTTCACTGACAACATCATTGGATTCGAATTGAATAATGGATGAGATTCCACCAGTTTTTACATCCACCAAGTAAAAACCCTCTTGATCTATTTCAGCGCTTCCAACAACCAGAATGGAGCGCCCATCAGGAGACCATCGTGGTCCCCAGATATATCTGAGTTCAGGAATAATTTCATGTTCATCACCGGTCTCCAGACTGCGGATACAAAGCGGATGTTTTGCATATCCGGAATCTCGGTTCGATACATAAGACAAATATTTGCCATCGGGGGACCATTCCGGAAAGACATTTCTACCCACAAAACGTTGTATGGCTTTAACAGGAGGAAATTGAATTTTTTCTCTCTTTGAGTCAAAGTCAGCCGTAAAAATATCCCTTAAATTGCCTACCAACAAATAATGGAATGAGTTATCTTTAGTAAATCCCAAAGGCCATAAAGTTCCAATGTCACTTTTAATCAACCGTAGATCTCCATGAGGACTTCCTTCTTTCACATCAGCAGCCCACATATCCCTAGTTCCGGATCGTTTACTGGCAAAAATAACCGTTTTCCCATCATTGGACCATCCCAAGGTCAGGTCATCTTCCGGATGATCATTCAGAGAGATTTCACTGCTTCCATCCACCGCCAGAAGAGAAATATCACGCTTTCGAGAGTCTCCTTCGGGAGAAAAATCTCCGGCTATGTATTTGCCATCGGGTGAAAAGAGGCCCAATCTCCTCGGCTCACTTGTGGGAGGAGAATCATATTCTTTAAGCACGCGCATGGATCCGTCTTCGACAGAAATCAAAACTGCCTGATAAGCCATGTATTTTTCACCAATAACTGCAAATATAAGCTTGCCATTGGGAGACCAATCAACGGGGTGTATTTGTTTTTTATCAGCCGTCTTATAAATCACTCGAGGTTCATCAAGATCAGGTCCGATAATGCACAATTCAGAGGACTGCTTCCTATTAAAAGTAACTTGGTTTCCGTCAGGAGACCACACAGGAAATCCACCTTTTATGGGAGTTTGGTTTGTTTGTTTGATGGATATTTTCCCTTTGTCTTGTAAGAAATCCTTTGTAATAAGACATCTTTTTTTAGTGGAAAATTGGAAGACGCCTAAATTACCCTCAATATCCGAAAAAGACAGGAATTGACCATCAGGAGAAACCCTGCCCAGATTTCCTCTCCCCAAGGGGGGAAATTCCCAAACCTTTCGAATCCTAAACTCTTTATCACTTTTAATAGCAGGAGATTTTGCACTCAGTAGAGCTGATAATTTTTCGCGGGCCAATTTTACGACACTGGACTCCGTAGGGTAGTTGTCGATAACCTTCTGGAAGGCGTCCTGTGCCTCCTTTATGCTTTTTTGACCAAATTTTTCGTAGCACAGCCCGATCCGAAGCTGGGCCTGGGCGGCAATTCTGTGATTGCTGCTGAATTTCTCGATGATTTTCTGATAGAGATCGATGGCCCCTTTCAGATCACCATCCACCTCTTCTTTTTCAATGGCAGAACGGAGCATAACTCCAGGATCCTCAGTTTTCTGAGAGACCCCAACAATGGATAAACTCACTCCCAAAAAAATAATCAGAATAATTCTTTTGATCGATTTTTTTTTCATCTAACTTTACCTCTACCATCAATATAACGATTAAAAATCAAATCCGTATCCAGGAAGTGTCCAGAGTTTGTCAAGATATTCAGCCTTCAAAACGGTATCCCCTGCCCCTCACGCTGAGGATATACTGGGGTTTTTCAGGCATAGGTTCGATTTTCTTGCGCAGGTTGAGGATGTGAGTGTCCACCACCCTTTCGGTCACAATAACGGCAGGTCCCCAGGCCGCATCGATCAATTGATCGCGGCTCAAAAGCCGGCCGCGCCTGCGGACAAATGTCTCCAGGAGGCGGAATTCCAGTGCGCTCAAATTGACAGGCTGGCCGCTGATGCGGACTTCTCCGCGGTCAAAGTCGACTTCGCATTCTCCAAATTGAAATATACCGAGGGAATCATCCGTGATCCTGCGGAGCAGGGCCTGGATCCGGGCACGCAGTTCCCGGGGACTAAAGGGTTTTGTGATGTAGTCGTCCGCGCCCAACTCTAAGCCAAGAATCTTTTCGGCTTCATGCGTTTTGGCTGTCAACATGATAATCGGTGTTTTAATTCCCTCACTGCGGAGCTCCCGGCAGACTTCGAATCCATCTTTTTTCGGAAGCATGAGGTCAAGGATTATCAAGTCCCATTGAGAGTCCTTTCCTAAAAACAAAGCCCTCTCCCCATCACCCACGGTTTCGATCTGGTATCCATGGCTGGATAGGTCCTCCTCCAGGCCGAGAGCAATGTCTTTGTCATCTTCGACTATCAGTATCTTTGGCAAATGTTTATCCTCCAGCAGGCAGTTGTATTGTAAAGGTACTGCCCTGCCCGGACTCGCTTTCGATTGATATTCGCCCTCCATGGGCATCTACGATATGTTTGACCACGGCCAGTCCGATCCCTGTCCCTTTGATTCCAAGGTCGCTGGCGTTTGCCCCCCGGACAAACTTCCGGAATATCCGTGACCTCTCGGATGTAGGGATTCCAAATCCCTGATCCCGAACCCGAATTGTCACTGGATCGCCTTCCTCAACTTTAACATTAATTTTCTTTTTCTCCCCTGAATATTTCACTGCATTATCCAGAAGATTCCACAGGGCCTGAACAAGCGCTTCACGGTCACCATCGACTATTGGGCCCTTATCAGGAACGACACATTTAATTACAGTGCTATCATGTCCGGTCTCTTGCAGAAATTCTTCAACAACGGTTTTAGCCAACAAGCCGGCATCCATCGGTTCAATTTGATAGGGACGTGCACCCGCCTCCATCCGGCCAAAATCCAGCAGGGATTCCACCAGTCTGGAAAGTCGACTGGTCGCACGGGCCTGTGCCTGGTAGAAGACGCTTCGCTTTTCTGCTGGAAGGGAATCGTCTTCATTGAGCATCTCTGTGAACTGCCGCATAGAAGTTAAAGGTGTCCTAAACTCATGAGAGACAGAAGAGACAAAATCCGCTTGGAGTCGGGCGGCAGCCAATTCCCTGGAGACTGCACGGCTGATAAGATAGCTCAACGTGATAACAAGTAGAGTCAGTATTCCCAATCCCGCTATCATCAGCCTCCGGCGCTGGGCGAACTGGCTCAAATCCGCCTCAAGGTTTGCATTGACAAGATTGATGTCCCAGGGCAGTCCGGATACCGAAGCGGTACGGGAAGAAAAGGGAATATCTCCCTCTCGTTTACTGCCGTAGATTAAAGTTCCATCCAACTCATACAAACTCACTCTAACCGAACTGAAATCCTCACTATTAAAAAGTGGATCATACCACTGACTTTGCTGATAGAGAGGACCTGAAGCAAAGGCTGTTATTTCATCATTCGACTTTTGCCAAAGGACAGTGACAGAAATACCATAAAGTGAAAGTGATCTGCGACCTGCTGTCCCCTGTTCCATGTTATTCATAGATTCCCTATTCTCCCACAGCCAGACAACGGCATCAGCTAGAGCTTTAGGCCCAAAATCCGTATCAGGCTCCCGTCCCAGCCACTCTTTTGCCAGATCTGTATAATAAATGTAAGAGGCACGGTCAAGACGCCAGCGCTTACCTATCAAATCTTCAAACAGACTCTCGGCCTCCTTCTGAAGCTGATCCAAGCTGCCCATTTTTTTTAGAAGAGAACAGCGGGCACGGCGTGCCACAAGATCAGCGGGAACACCTGAAATTGTCACCTGAGAACCTGAAGCAGAATTATTGAGTTTCTTGTATATATCAAGAGCATCATCCAGCCGGCCGGCCTTTCTGAGGTTTCTAGCCAGTCGAAGTTTTGCTGCCCCCGCTGTAAAGGGATCTCGAGAATTGGATAAAGGACGCAGGAGTGTGATAGCTCTACTATAATCATTATTCTGGAATTCGGCTCTTTCAGCATCTGTAAAAAGCTGGGATGGAGCTTCATTCCCGGATGGCACGATCGGATAGAAAAGCAGTGTTTTTTCCGGCTGAACACGGATCCCCTCAGAATTCATAAAAATCCAGACAAAATCTTCTTTTTGGGCAAAGTCTGTGGTCAGGGGATTTGCCAATTTCTGCTCTTCGTCCGAAAGGACTTGCTCTATGGCAGCAATGAATCGGTCTGTGATAGCCTCTCGTTTTTCTTCAAGTTGATTCACTTCCAGTATTCGGTCCTGCTTCATAAGACGCAAACCCATCCAAATCAGAGCAAAAACAGATATCACTGCAGCGGCCAGGAATAGAAATGTGGTCTTTTGAGTGATATGCCCCCAGAATCTCCGTGTTTTCACTGTCAAATCATCTTTTCTCTACTCTATCCAACACGGCTAAACTTTTCAATCAAGAAAATGTCAAGACTCTGTCCAGATTGTGTCAAAAAAAAGGACGGCCCATGGTCGAGCCGTCCCCATCTCCCCCCCTTTTAAGGGCTTATTTTTTATCTTTGTTTTTTGGGCAGGAAGTTTTCCACAATCCAGAATTCATAGCCGCTGCCGTGCCATCTCGAATAAGCAATCCTTGTGCCGTCGGGAGAATACTTCAGACTTCTCCCGAGAATATTCATTTTCTCTGGTTTTCCTCCGTCGGCGGCAACTCTTAATATTTCAAAATCCATACCTTCGATTCGATTCTCGTAAACAATGTGCTTTCCGTCCGGCGCCCAACAGAAAGTGTATTCTCCTCCGTTCGTAACCAACTTAGGTTCACTGCCGTCGGCATTCATGGTCCAGATGGAGTACGTATCCTCCTTTCCGTATCGCGCGTAGTCGAAAACAATGTATGCGATCTTGGCTCCGTCGGGAGACCATTCACAATGACTGTACCAAACGCCTTTTTTATCGGCGGGAAGGATTGTCCGCGGCGTTCCTCCTTCTGCTACAACGATACCGATGCCTGAACGCCGCTCTCTCAAATATTCAGCGGAATTGGCGAATTTTTTCGGCTCTATAGTGTAGTTGAAAAGAATCAATTTTCTGTCAGGAGACCAATCGACAGATCCCAAATCTCCTGCCAATTTCATTAATTCTCTGGGTTCTCCTCCGCCAGGCGGTATTTCCGCAATGACCGTCTGATTGGCTACCCCTGCGCTGTAGGTAACGAAGGTGCTGCCATCGGGCCCTAAGTAATAACCATCATAGCTATCCTTATAATTATCAACAAGACTGGGCTCTCCCCCTTCTGCGGGAATTGACCAAACCCGAAACTTGTTAAGGGGTCTTCGGTAATCCGAAGCAAATAGGATCGTTTTACCATCCGGTGACCAACGCGGACTGTAATTACCGCGGGGAAACTGAGTCAGCTGAATTTCATCGCTACCATCGGGATTGGCGGTATATATATGCTGGGTTCGAAAGGCAGCGGAGAATCCCACACCTCCGTCCATTGTCCAATTCCCGCCCAGAATAAGTGCATGATTCGTCGCTTTGAACGGATTTCCCTCCGGTTTGCCCTCAGAGGATACCTTAATGGCCCAGAACTGGGGTGTCTCTTCGCCGTAAGAGACGAATCCGATCCAGCGTCCGTCAAAAGACCATTGGGGCGACCTGTCTACGGCAGGATTGGAGGTGATACGGGTGGTTTCTCCTCCCGTGCTGGACATCACACAAATATCGGTATTTCCCTTTTGAGTTGTCGTATAGGCAATCCAACGGCCGTTCGGGGATAACGTCATGTCCTGATGTCTCCGCGCCTCTTTCGGCTCGTCAAAAGTGAAGATGTCCTCCTTCTCTCCTCCAGTCATTGGGATGGAAAACAGTCCTTTGGAAGGGATTTGAAAAATGATTTTCTTGCTGTCCTCCGACCACCCTCTCAGGGCGATGGAATCC
>JAUWVG010000272.1 GCA_030617525.1 Candidatus Aminicenantota bacterium
TGTTTAAAACCATATCCCGCCAGAACTGCCACGATAAAGAGGACAAAAACGCCGTATCTAGAAGGAGCTCGGAGTCCACTGAAGCCTGGAAAATAATCGTAAAACCATGAAAACGGAAGTGTCAGATCCGGGGCGGAGCGGCCTAAAAAATGGAATGTCTTGCCGAAAGACAAAAATAATGCCCAGAAAAAAACAATCAACAGAAGATAATAGGTCCTCTTTCCTGAATCCTGACTGCTCTGGCGAGAAGAGAGGGATACACTCATGGACAGAACAATAAAGGCAACCAATCCTAATAACAGGAGAAGAGTTGGCTTAACCAGATCATGGGCTGAAAAATTCACAAAACCAAGGTCTGCGTCAAATCCACCTATGAAAATAATCGCCAGGATGGTTATAAAACATCCAAGGAACAGCACAAAGAAAGAGATTCTTAAAATCGCCGGCATATGATGAAAGTGTTTTCTCTTCCGGTAAACATAAAATCCAGACAAAAGGAGAGCCAAAATGCCGGGAAAAAGAAAACCCTCCGGAGTTCCCAATGGAGACAGCAGTTTTCCCAGGACAATGTTTCTTCTTGAGACGGAAAAATAATTGCTCAGATCCGCCCCGTCAGCAAGTCCCCGGCTGAATCCATAAAATTTCAATAGAGATATATAGGGGAGGGAAAATAGAAGAAGAATAACACCTGCCCCAAATATAGGAACAATCAATTTAATAAGAAATGACCTGGAAATATCTCTCCTAAACATGATCAGCATCAGGGGAAGAATAACCACAAACATAGAAATGAGGAAGAGACCATAATAGATACAAGCCAGTGCCTGAAGAGTGAAAAATACGGAAAAGAGAACAGAAAACTTCAGTTCTTTTTCTTTGAAGAATCTGTGGAGATAATAAAAGGACAATACAAAAAACCCTGAACTGAGAAGCTGCAGTTGAGGAGTATGATTGATGTGATATGTGCTGAATGCAAAAATGATCCCTGCAACAATGCCGGCAGAAGAGTTTGCAGCTAAATATCTCACAAGAAGGAACATGGCGTAGGCACAAAAAATTAACGAGCAGATGAAGAGGATGTTGTAGATAAGAATCGGATTATTAATAAACAATGTAAGGGGGAGAGAGAGAACAGCTTGGGGGAAGAGGTGCTCGGAAAAGGAGATAGTGTTTTCTGATGGAAAGAAGACATTTCCATTGAACATCTGTGAAGGACCGGACAGAATGTTGCTTTGAATCCAAGACAGAATCCAAGTGTTAAGCAGGGGGTCGCCTGTGTCATGCACTGAATTAGCCGGATGGATTGATAGGGGATAGAGCTGAAGAAGTGCAAGCAGAAAAAATACAAGGAGGGCGACGGCTTGAATTTTTGTCTCATTTTTCATTTGTTTTTGTGAACTTCATTGTAGAAAAATAAATTTTAATTTGCAAAAGTCTTTTAACCTGAATTATTCACGAGTCGAGATTGCCAAAATTATTTTGCATTTTAATTTCAAATTTTGATACGATGTAGACAAAAGTGAAATTAAGCAAATATAAAACTGAATAAATATTTTTTTACAAAATATTTACGGCTAATTATATCTAAACAATATGGAGGGGTAGAATGAAACAATCCATTTTTCGTGGTCTGATTTTTTTAATATGTCTTCTGGGTGCGGCAGCTGTGTTTGCGTCCGAAACCGGAGAAATCAGGGGGAGAGTTTTAGATGATGATGGAGCCCCTCTTCCTGGAGTATCGGTATCAGCAAAAAGCATAAAACTTCAAGGTATCAGAAGTGCAGTTTCCGATGTCGATGGTTTTTTTAAATTTCCTCTGCTGCCTATTGGTGTATATTCGTTGACCTTTGAGCTTTCTGGATTTGAGAAAAAGACTTATTCCGGATATAACGTGCGGTTGGGATTTACAACGAGCATAGAAATTGTGCTAGGAATGGAGGCTATATCAGAAGAGATCATCGTCACAGCAGTTACGCCTCTTATAGATAAAACAAATACGGATAACAGCTACAGACTGAATGCGGAAGACCTGGCCTACACGCCTGTTCAGGCGAGAACCATAGATGAAATTGTAGCGTTCACTCCAGGCGTGACGGGAGTGAGAGCCGATACGATATTAGGAACAGGGACCGGACTGCCGAGTTTTAGAGGGGCTGGAGAAGAGGGAAACAACTGGCTGGTTGATGGATTGTCTCAACGGGGTGTGAGGATCAATGATTCGGGTGTGGCCATCAATTTTGACGCGTGGGAGGAGATCCAGATCATCTCTGACGGGTTTACACCGGATATGGGGCAGTCATTGGGTGGAATCATCAATATTGTGACAAAATCAGGAGGAAACGAATTCCATGGAGAGGCGGGGGCCTTGATTCGAGACTGGAATCTGAGAGCGGAAAGAGAAGACCAATTGTCTGTTGTGACGGAGCCGGATACATCCATTCATCAATATTTCGGAAATATTGGTGGGCCTGTCATAAAAGATCAACTCTGGTTTTTTCTATCGAATAACTTCCACAGAACAGCTGAAGACAGCGAAGGGGGATCGATTGGATGGCTTACTTTCCCCTCAGGAGAACTCAGACGTCATACAAATAATCTTTTTGGAAAAATCACCTATTCCCCTCATGTCAACCACACTCTGTCCTTCAGCGGCACACTCGATGCGTTTGTCAGCCAGAACGGGGGCACAGGTCTTGTCGAAACCTACGAAAAGGACGTTTTTACGGACTATTCCTATCGCGTGAATTATAGAAGTATTCTTTCTGAAAATACTCTTTTTGAGGCAGCTTTTGGTCAGTTTGATAGAGATTTTAGTAGAAAACCTTTAGAAGAGAATTATGGGTCGGCAAGATATTTTTGGCAGGATATCGGACAGAACACCAACAATGCTATGGGAGATGTGCTCCTCCTTGAGAAAAGGACTGATTTTACAGCCAGATTCACACAGTATCTGGATACAGTTGGTTTTGGGAGACATGAAATGGGACTCGGTTTTAATTATTTTAACAATTCTTCGAATGAGGGGAGGCGGTGGACAGGTGGGGATTATGATTCCTGGCCGGGGAATGGTTTTGAAAACGGTGTTCAGATCAATTGGGCCTCCCAGGGAAATCCTTTGAGTTTGTTTGAATATGGGGCCTATGAGATTCAAAATTCTACGCGTGGAATTGGTGTATATATAAAAGACATCTTTACGATCGACCGGTTTTCTATAATGTTAGGTTTAAGATCGGAAACTCAGAATATATTCGACGATACCGGTGAAGAAATTTGGAGTTGGGATTTGGGCGATTTTATTTCTCCCCGCGCGTCTATCGCTGTCGATCTTTTGGCTGATGGAAAAAATATTCTGAAGTTCAGTTTTGGGCTGTTCAAAGATACGTTCACCACAAGGGCTCTGCAGTTTTTTAACACTCAAACAGGTGGATTCAATTATAGAAGATACAGTTGGACCGGTGGCATGAATCCGACGGATGCCCAGCTAAAAGATACGACCAACTGGGATTTTGTCCTTGAGCAGAGTGCAGAGCAAACACCGTATGACGTTGACGAAGATTTAAAGCCCAATAAAACCACAAAGTTTCTGTTGGAATTTGACCGGGAGTTGACACGTCATTGGGCTCTGAAAATCAGGGGTGTCTATTCCTATTCTAAGGATATCACTGAACTCATCGGTGTTTATGATCCCGATACAATTTGGTATTTTTATCTGACGAATTTTGAACTGAAGAAAAGAGACTATAAAGCGATTGAGTTGGAAGTCAATGGGAGAATTTCAGATAAATTCATGCTCAATGCGTCCTATACCTGGTCGGAGGCCAAGGGAACAAGCCCGGGTCAGTTTGAATTAGGCTTCTGGTCGGGTATCTATGGAAACGCCTATGAAGCTGGTGTTTTTGGTGATCATGTCTTAGCTCCGGAAGGGGATCCCTGGAAAGATTTACTCGATTTCATTTTTGATGGACTTGGCGGCAGAGGTATCGGGGATGAAGGGTGGTATGGATTTTTACCTTACAGCGTGGATCATCAGGTGAAAATATTGGGAACGTATTTTGCTCCTTATGGCATCACTGTCTCAGGTATTGTGGAATATCTCTCCGGATATCACTGGGAAAAGAAGGGATATTCCGCGGGATACGGTGATTTTTACCTTTTCCCGGAAGGCCGAGGTGTCAGGACAACACCGGCACATATGTATGTGGATCTTGCTATTGAGAAAGATTTTCGGCTTACAGAGAGAGTTGCAGTCGGTTTGAGACTGAATGTCAATAACCTGCTCAACGGTCAGAAACCCATTTCGTTTGTAAAAGCGGACACGCTCCTGTTCGGCGAGGTTTGGGGCCGACAGCTTCCGAGGTGGCTGCAGTTTCAGCTGATTCTCAAATTCTAATCCAGAAGACCGGCCGGCGGCTTCTCTTGACTTTTTCTTGAAGAGATGCCCATAATACCGGGGAACAAAAATGTTGGATTAACCATGCGTGTATCCGTCTATTACAACAATTCTGATATTAGATTAGAGAAAGCCCCTGT
>JAUWVG010000010.1 GCA_030617525.1 Candidatus Aminicenantota bacterium
GTATTGACCGATGGCCGTCTTCTTTAACCACTCATCCAGAGAGGCTTTGCTTTTTGGCTCTATGGCCCGGTTTAATACAATAAGATAGAGATAGAGACCGACACTCATGCCCTGGTCCCTTTTAGGCACAATCTTATCGACAATCTTGATGAAATTTATTTCTCTCTCTATAGATTCGATGGCAGCCACAGAGCCGATCTCAAATGTTGAGATATCTTCTAGGTACTCTTTTTTCGACTCCAGCAGTTTTTCCTTTATCCTATCTGCAGTGCCGAGATACTTCTGCCAGACGATCCGGGGGTTGCCATTTACTCGTTGAGATTCTGCCAGGTAATAATAGGTACGACCCTTTATACGCTTTTTAAGGATGTATGCCATACACACAATATACATCATTAGGTACTACTTGTCAAGTGATTTTTTTCTAAAATGCACAATATAAAGGATGTTAACTGTGATTAAACACAACATCTAGTTAGGTGCTACAGTCGATGGCTTGTAACTAATTGAAAATAATTGAATTAAGAGATGCTTAAATTATATTGGCGAAAGTCGGGATAAAGTAATTACTTCTTTTCTTTTTTTTCTTTAGCTTTTTCTTTAATTGATTTTTTCTTAGATTTCTTCTGGAGTTCCGAACCGATCATCTCCAGGACAGCCATTTCAGTTCCATCTCCAGCTCTGGGGCCCACTTTAACAATTCGTGTGTATCCGCCCGGTCTTTCTGAAAAACGAGGACCAATCTCCTCAAACATTTTTTTCACGACGTCTTTTTTGTAGATAAATCTCAATGCACGCCGTCTAGCATGGAGAGAATTTGTCCTTGATAAAGTGATCATCTTTTCGGCTAGCGGTCTTGTGGCCTTGGCTTTTGCTAGTGTGGTCCTTATGCGTTCTTTCTCCATAAAGGATGTTACGAGATTCCGCAGCAGCGCCTTTCTCTGCGCTGAATTTCGTCCGAGTTTCTTGCTTGCAACCAGATGCCTCATTCTTCTTCTCCCTCTTCTGGTTCGACCTTCTCCTCCCCTTCAATACTCTCTAGAAGATTGGGATGGAGTTCCAGATTCAAACCCAAACCCATTTCCTGCAGAGTCTCCTTGATTTCTGTCAGAGATTTACGGCCAAAATTTTTCGTCTTTAACAGCTCATCTTCTGACTTTTGGACGAGTTCACTGATCTTTTCGATCCCTGCTGATTTAAGGCAGTTGTTCGAACGGACAGAAAGCTCCAGATGGTCTATAGACTTAGATAGGATATCCATCTGAGCAAAATATGGGATCTCCGCTTTCGAGTCCGCCAGCTCTCTTTCTGTCGGTTCATCGACGATATTGAGGAAAATCACCAGATGGTCTCTCAGAATTTTTGAAGCACTAGCCAGTGAATCCTGGGGAGTAATGGCTCCGTTTGTCCAAACATCAAGAGTCAAACTTTCATAATCGATCCGTTTCCCTACACGGGCTGCATCGACTTTGTAGTTCACTTTGAGAACAGGAGAATGAGAAGAATCTATAGGAATATAATCGACACTCAGATCGTCTGAAAAATTCTGATCGGCCGGCCGGTATCCTCGCTTGTTCTCTACAATCATCTCCATATCTATCTCGCCATCATTATCCAGAGAGGCAATGTGAACATCACTGTCAAGAATTTCAATGTCCGAATCATGCTCAATATCGGAGGATGTAGCAATAGCAGGACCTTTTTTCTTCAAGGTCATCGTCTTGGGTTCATCCCCATGGAGTTTCAACGGGATAGTCTTCAAGCTGAGGATAATATCTGTCACATCTTCAACGATTCCAGAAATTGACGAAAATTCATGAAGAACTCCCTGGATTCGGATATTGGTGATAGCCGCTCCGGGTATCGAGGACAACAGAATCCGTCGCAGTGAATTTCCTATCGTTATGCCAAAACCTCTCTCAAAAGGCTGGGCCGAAAAGCTTCCATATTTTGATGTTAATTTCTCATAATCGCATTCTAAATACCGCGGTCTTTGAAATCCTGTAGGTGTCATATCTCCTCCTTATTGCTCTCTATTTTTTATAATAGATCTTTTTCACTGTGTCAAAGGACCATCTTTCTACAAACATATCGTTCTTTATTTCGAATAAAGTTCAACAACCAAATGTTCTTCCACATCAAAAGTGACATCGTCTCGATTCGGAAAAGACAGAACATTGATCTCTTTATTATCCCAGTCTATACTCAGCCATCCGGGCACAGATTTAGTCTTGTTTGACTCAACAAGGGGATCGTACTCCGGATGATTTTTCGACTTTTCCCTAAAGGATACGACATCGTCCTTATTCATCAATATAGACGGGACTGTGGCATAATGCCCGTTAATTCTAAAATGACCATGTGTGATCAGCTGTCGAGCATGATATCGGGAGTGAGAAAATCCAGAGATATAAATAACATTGTCCAACCGCCTTTCCAGCATGGATAAAAGATTTTCGCCCGTCACGCCCTTTTTTCTCTCTGCCCGCTGGAAAAACAAACGGAACTGTTTCTCAGACATTCCATAAAACCTTTTCAGTTTCTGTTTTTCTCTCAACTGGATACCATATCCCAGTATTCTCCTCCTGCTTCGACCATGTTCGCCCGGAGGATACGGTCTGCGTTCAACAGGACATTTATTCGTTAAACATTTATTTCCTTTTTTGAACAGCTTCACCTTTTCAACACGACAAAGGCGACATACTGATTCTCTATAACCTGACATTGTCTACTCCTTTTATGAATATCCTTCAGACTCTTCTTCTTTTTCTTTGTCGACAACCATTATGAGGGATCGGTGTAATATCTCGAATCGATTTGATTTCTAAACCCTCTGATTGCAGGGCCCTGATCGCCGATTCCCTTCCGGCTCCGGGGCCTTTGACTCTGACATCGATGTATCTGACACCAAAATTTCTAGCTTTAGCCGAAACTTCTTTTGCGGCCAATTGGGCAGCAAAAGGGGTGCCCTTTCGAGCCCCTTTAAATCCGGCTGAACCTGAACTGGCCCAACACAGCGTGCTTCCCTCCCGGTCAGTAAGAGTAATAATTGTATTATTAAACGTGGACTGAACAAAAGCTATGCCAAATCCAACGTCTTTTCTTATTTTCTTCTTCTTAGTTTTCTTTTTTGGTTTTGCCATTAATCTCTCCCTCTATCGATTCTTGCCCCCCTGTCCTCCGGGCCCTTTTCGCGTCCTCGCATTTGTTTTCGTTCTTTGTCCCCGGACAGGCAATCTCCTCTTGTGTCTCATCCCTCTGTACGAACCAATATCGATCAGCCGTTTTATATCCATGGAGATTTCTTTTCTCAAATCCCCCTCAATTTTTTCCCGCTTTTCGATAATCTGACGAATCCTATTGATTTCTTCCTCTGTTAAGGATTTAACTCTTTTATCCTTATCTATTTTGGCTTCTTTGAGGATTTTTATCGACTTCGAATGTCCAATCCCAAAGATATAGGTCAGTCCGATTTCAATCCTCTTTTCAGGGGGCAGCGTAACTCCAGCGATTCTTGCCATTTTTACCTCATTTATCCTTGTTTTTGTTTATGTTTTGGGTTTGTGCAGATAACTCGGAGAATCCTTTTTCTTTTGATGATCCGACAATTCCGACACATTCTTTTCACAGATGCTCTGACTTTCATTGTCTTTTCCTTCTATTTATATCGATACGTAATTCTTCCTTTGGTCAAATCGTATGGTGTTAGCTCAAGCAACACTCTATCTCCAGGAAGAATACGGATAAAATGTTTTCGCATCCTTCCCGATATATGGGCAAGAATAACATGTTTGTTGGCCAATTCAACCTTAAACATTGCATTTGGAAGAGTCTCAAGGACTGTTCCTTCAGTCTCAAACACGTCTTGTTTAGGCATGCTTTGACTCCTTGACATAAGTTGAATCAGAATTTGTGTCCAGCAGACTTAAAATCTCTACGCTGTCTTCTGTCACAGCAACAGTGTGTTCATAGTGTGCGGAAAGACTCTTATCCTGAGTAATCGCAGTCCATTTATCGGCCAGAATCTCAACATTCCAATCTCCAACCGCAATCATTGGCTCGATGGCCAACACCATCCCCGGTTTGATTTTTGGACCATGTCCAGGAGAACCAAAATTTGGGATTTGAGGCTCTTCATGTAAAGACATCCCGATCCCATGTCCGACAAATGTTTTAATGACAGAAAAACCTTGAGACTCAACATACTGCTGAATGGCATAGGACACATCGGAAATTCTATTTCCGACCTTCAGCTGTTCAAGGCCTTCAAAAAATGATTGTCTTGCGGCAGCAATAAGCTTACTGGCTGTTGAGCTGACCTTTCCGACCGGAAGCGTCACGGCTGCATCTCCATAATAGCCGTCATAGATGACACCAAAGTCAAGGCTGATGATAGCTCCCTCCTGCAGTGAACGTGCAGAAGGGATGCCGTGCACAATTTCTTCGTTTATTGAGGTGCACAGAGATGCGGGAAAGCTCCGATAGCCTTTGAAAGCGGGAATGGCCCCCATTTCTTTTGTTTTGCTGTGTGCATACTCATCCAGCTCTCGAGTTTGAATTCCAGGCCTCACCATTTCACTCAGATCAGACAGAATCTTTGCCACAATCTGGTTACTGTTCCTGATGGCCAGAATTTCTTTATCGTTCTTATAGACAATCATCGGTCCCCGTGGTTCTTTGTGCTTGTGCTATCTTGTTATCCAGGAAAATACAGATGTTTTCAAAGATCTTAGCTCTATCCGCATCTCCTTCTACACACAAATACACGTTTTTTTCCTTGTAAAAAACAACAAGTGTTTCCCTTTGCTCATGATAATTTTTAAGGCGGTCTTTGATGACTTCCGGTTTATCATCAGCTCTCTGGATGAGAGTTCCTCCACAATTTTCACATATCTCTCTTTGACCGATGGCTTTCAGCTGGAGATTAAAAATATGATTGCAGCCTGAACAAATGCGCCGGGCTGAAATCCTATCGAAAACAACCTGGTCATCTAAATGTATGTCGAAAACAATCTCAGCCCCATCCGGACTCATTCTTTCGAGTGAAAGAGCTTGAGAGATTGTCCGTGGAAAACCATCGAGGATATATCCCTTCTGACAGTCTTCTTTTTTTATGCGATCTTTGATCATTCCTATAACAACATCATCACTCACTAATTCACCACGTTTCATCTTTGCTTCGGCCGCTCTCCCCAAAGGAGTGCCGTCCGCTACGGCTTGTCGGAGCAGATCACCGGAAGAGATTTTTGGGAATCCATATTTCCCTGAGATAAGATCTCCTTGGGTGCCCTTTCCACTCCCTGGAGCACCCAGCAGTATAATTCTCATCCTCTCCGCCCCTTTAACCGGCCGCGTCTCATGAATCCGTCGTAATGTCGCATGACAAGCTGGGCTTCAATCTGCTGCATGGTATCCATAGCCACACCGACAACAATCAGAATGGATGTCCCTCCGAAATAAAATTCTATATTCATTCCCTGAATCATCCACTGGGGAAGATTGGCCTCCAGGAATGTCCCTATCCAGGGAAGGGTTTGAACCCTAAATCCTGAAATCAAAAACTCCGGCAGAATAGCAATAGCTGCCAAATAGGAAGCCCCCACTAAAGTCAACCGGGACAGCACACTGTCGATATAATCTGATGTATTCTTCCCTGGACGAATTCCGGGAATGAATCCTCCGTATTTTCTCAAATTGTCTGCCACATCCGTGGGATTAAAAATGATTGATACGTAAAAATACGTAAAGAAAATAATGGCCGCCACATAGAGAAGAGCGTACAGCGGCATTCCCTGACCAAATTGAACGGCTATGTTCTGAACTAACGGGACCTTGATCATCTGAGCGATTGTGGCAGGGATAGTGATCACGGCTGCGGCAAATATAATGGGGATAACTCCTCCCGTGTTCACTCTAAGAGGCAAATGCGTACTCTGGCCGCCATATATTTTTCGTCCTACTACTCTTTTGGCGTAAGATACAGGGAGCCGCCGCTGTCCCCTTTCAACAAACACTATGGCCGCCACAAGTGCAAGCATAACAGCGGCAAAAAGAATGACGCTCAAGATAGTCACATCTCCGGTTCTCACCTGACCGACAACAGTCTGGGCCATCCGAGGAAAATCGACAACAATTCCAGCAAAGATAATGAGAGAAATTCCATTTCCGATGCCTCTCTCAGAGATCTGCTCACCTAACCACATGATAAACGTTGTCCCCGTAGTCAGAGTCAAGATCGTAAGGAGCTTGAATCCTATACCTGGATTGGGTACAATCGCTAATCCTCCCGGACTGGTTGTTTTTTCCAGAAACAAGCTGATTCCAAAAGATTGGATCGCACAGATGAAGAGAGTCCCATAACGCGTATACTGAGTAATTTTCTTGCGTCCCAGTTCTCCTTCTTTGGACAATCTCTCTAAATAGGGCCAAACGACTTGGAGCAGCTGGAGGATAATAGATGAACTGATGTACGGCATGATGCCCAGAGCAAATATAGTCATGCGAGACATCCCTCTTCCTGTAAAGAGGTCCAGCATACCGAAGATCGTCCCTTTCTGCTGTTCCCAGAATTCCGCAAGTGCGGCCTCACTGATACCCGGATTCGGTATCTGAGCGCCAATACGGTAAACAGCCAGAAGCAGCAGGGTAAAAATAACCCTTCTTCTTAAATCCGGAATACTGAAAATATTTTTTATACTGCTGAGCATTACGGCCTTCCTAGAAGAATCGCTTTTCCCCCAGCGTCCTCGATTTTTTTCAAAGCGGACTGAGAAAATTTATGAGCGTGTATGGTCTTCGCAGAGGATATCTCACCTCTTCCTAATATTTTAACCGACTCTGTTTCTTTCTTCAGAATTCCTGCCTTAACCAGATCGGCAGGCTTGATTTCCGCTTTCTTTATGTTCCCTAGTCGATCGAGATTCACCTCACTGTACTCTTTCTTGAAAATATTAGTAAAACCTCTTTTGGGAAGCCGCCGGTGAATCGGCATCTGGCCTCCCTCGAATCCGCGTTTTCTCGAATATCCGGAGTTGGACTTTTGGCCTTTAGACCCACGTCCGGCCGTTTTCCCCTTCCCGGAGCCAGGACCACGCCCCACTCTCTTTCTGTTTTTGCGGGAATTTTTAGCTGGATGAAGATTGCTCAATTTCATTTTTGATCTATCGCCTCCACTTTTACCAGATGAACAATTTTATGAATCATGCCCCTAATCTCAGGACAGTCTTTTCGCACAACTGATGAGCTGATCTTCCGCAGCCCAAGCCCTTTGACAACTTCCCTTTGTTTCTGAGGACGACCTATGACACTACGCACCAGCGTGACTTTTAAATGCTTATCTTTGGATTTTTGAACAAATTTTGGTTTATCTTTTTCTACTGCCATATCGATTCCTCATCTTTGAACCTGTCACGGGATACTTTCTCTGGATCTTTCAGGTTTTGAAGGGCATTCATGGTCGCACGGGCCACACTGAACGGATTGTTGCTGCGGATAGATTTAGTGAGGATATCTTTAATTCCAGCAAGCTCCATGATAATCCGAACAGCTCCCCCGGCAATCACGCCTGTTCCTTTGGATGCGGGCCTCAGGATAACGGCTCCGCCTCCGTGAACGCCTTTTATAAAATGGGGAATAGTAGTTTTTTTCAGAGGAATATCAATCAAATTCTTTTTCGCATCTTCGACAGCTTTAGAAATAGCAGGAGGGACTTCTCGAGCTTTACCTTTGCCGATCCCAATTCTTCCATTCTCGTTACCTACGGCGACCAATGCAGAAAAACTCAAGTTCTTCCCCCCCTTGACGACCTTTGTTGTTCTCCGGATGGAAATCACCTGGTCTTTTAATTCGGGCTCTAGCTCGTCAACGTCCGGCATTAATTTTTCTCTCGCCACTCTTTATCCTCCATGTTAAAAAATTACCCCTTCTTCCCTGAGGGCTTCAGCTAATGACTTAATACGGCCGTGATAGGGGTACAATCCTCTGTCGAATACAATAGTTTTTATCTTTTTCGTTTTAAGTCTTTTCGCCAGCATTTTTCCAAGCGCTTTGGAAGATTCCATATTGTTTGTGTTTTTGGCCTTGAATTCCTTTTCTAGTGTAGAGGCCGCTGCTAAAATTGTATGACTGTTGTCATCAATGACCTGCGCGTAGATGTAACGATTGCTCTTCCGAACAAATACTCGAGGTTTTTCATGAGTTCCATGAATTTTTTTGCGGATCCTCATCCGTATTCTTCTATGTTTTTTTTTGTTGATCTCGGCTTTATCTTTATTCATCAGTCACCCCTGCTTTGCGCTCTTTTTTAATTAAATGCTCACCCACATAGCGAATACCTTTAAGTTTATAAGGATCGGGCTTCCTAAAACTCCGTATTTTGTGTGCTTCCTGTCCGACCCGCTGTTTATCGATTCCCTTAACGGTAAACAACGTAGGTTTTTCCAATTCTATTTCGATGTCCTCAGGAATCTTGTAAATGACAGGTTTAGAATAACCCAGATTCAACTCTAGATTATCCTTGTCAAGTTTGGCTCTGTAGCCCACACCTACAATCTCCATCTTCTTCGAAAATCCCGTTGAAACTCCCACAGCGGAATTGTAGGCCAAGGCTCGACACAATCCGTGAAAAGCCCTGTGAGGGCCTGTTTCAGAAGATTGCGTAAAGACCAATAGATTATCCTCCTGTTCCACTTTAATCTCTGGAAGTAAAGGAGACGTCAATTTTCCTTTTGGACCTAAAAATTCAATTTTATCGGCCAAAATATTGACTTTTACACCTTCAGGTATCGTTATTGGTTGTTTACCTATTCGCGACATGTCCTTCTTCCTTTCTTGAATAAATTACCAAATCTGGCACAAAACCTCCCCTCCGATTCCCAGGTCTTCACATTTTTTCCCTGTTGCAATCCCGGAGGACGTTGAGACTATCAAAATGCCAAGCCCATCAAGAACCTTTGGAACAGAGTCTTTTTTACAATATATACGGCAGCCCGGTTTGCTGACCCTTTTAAGGCCGGAAATAACACTTTGATTTTCATTGGAATATTTAAGGTTGATCTTTAAGATCCCCTGTTTGTTGTCGTCTATCACTTTAAAATTTGAGATATATCCCTCTTCTTTTAAGACTTTGACAATCTCGATTTTCATGCGTGACAAAGGAATGCTGACATCTCTATGTCTAACAAGTGTGGCATTTCTAATCCTCGTCAACAAATCGGCAATTGGATCAGTTTGTGTCATGATGCTTTCCTCTCTTTTTAGTTACCATGAGGCTTTTGTGATTCCAGGAATCTCACCTTTAAGAGCCAACTCACGAAAACAGAGCCGGCACATATCAAACTTCCTGAAATATCCCTTTGAACGGCCGCAGATACGGCAGCGTCTTTTTTTTCGTACAGAAAACTTTGCTTCTTTCAAATATTTTGCAACACTAGATTTTTTTGCCACTTTGCCCTTCCTTATAAAGCCTCACTAAAAGGCATTCCAAGTTTTTTCAGAAGAATCCGGGACATCTCATCGGTCCTCGCAGAGGTCACGATAGTGATGTTCATCCCCCGGGACTTCTCCACTTTCGTATAGTCAATCTCAGGGAAAACAAGCTGATCTTTCAGCCCAAGAGTATAATTCCCTCTCCCATCAAACGATCGCATGGGCACTCCCCTGAAGTCTCTCACTCGGGGCAGAACAATGTTGAAAAACCTGTCTAAGAACTCGTACATCCTTTTTCCACGCAGAGTGATGTAACAGGCGATGGGGTTACCCTTTCTCAGCTTGAAGGAAGAGATTGATTTCTTCGCTCTTCCCACAGCTGGCCATTGGCCGGTTATGAGACTCAACTCTTTTTTAGCCGAATCCAACACCTTAATGTTCTGGAGGGCTTCCCCAGAACCGATGTTAATGACAACTTTTACCACCTTGGGAACAGCCATTTTGTTTTCTAGAGAGAGTTCCTTCTGGAGTTCTTCTACGATTTCGTTTTTGTATTTTTCATGTAGTCGACTCATCTCTTTATCCTTATTGATGTTTCTCAATACTCGATTCGCATTTGTAGCAGATCCGCGTTTTTTCCCCAGCTTGGAGTGTCTGCATTTTGACGCGAACACCCTGTCCACATTCCGAACAGAAGATTCTAACGTTGGAAACATGGATGGGCGCTTCTTTTTCCATGATTCCCCCTTGAACATTCTTGCTCTGATCCTTACGAATAAATTCTTTCACAAAGTTGACCTTTTCTATGATCACTTTCTGCTTGTCCGGAATAACTTTTAATATTTTCCCTGTCTTGCCCTTGTCTTTTCCGCAAATCACGATGACTTCGTCGTTTTTTCTCAGCACCATGTTGTTTTTCATAGAACCTCCGGAGCCAGGGATACAATTTTCATGAACTTTCTTTCCCGCAGCTCTCGCCCAACAGGACCAAACACACGGGTGCCGACAGGCTCTCCTTGTAAATTAATAATCACCGCAGCATTGTCGTCAAAACGAATGTAAGAACCGTCTCTTCGACGCACCTCTTTCTTTGTGCGGATGACAACAGCTCTGACTACTCTGCCTTTAGGTATTTTGCTTTCAGGATCCGCTTCCTTGACAGTTGCGGAGATAATATCTCCTATGGACGCAGTTTTGCCGACACATCCGCCTAAAGGCGTGATGCAGAGAATTTTTCTCGCACCGGAATTGTCGGCCACTTTTAGCCTTGTCTCTTGCTGAATCATCCCTTTTTATCCTTAGCTTCTTTGACAGTCTCACTGGGTGATAAACTCACAATTTCCTGAACACGCCATTTTTTTAATTTGCTTAAAGGTCGAGACTGTACAATCTTAACCATATCTCCGATTTTGCACTTTTCATATTCATCGTGGGCAAGGAACTTCTTCTTTTCTCTCACAATTTTTTTGTACAAAGGGTGACGTATCTGTCTTTCAACAATAACAGAGACGGTTTTTTTCATGCTTTTTCCGCTGACCACGCCGATTTTGGTTGATTTTTGTCCACCTGTCTTTTCCATTCTTTATTCCGTCCCTTTTCCTTTACTCTTTTCAAGCAAAATTGTTTTTATTCTCGCAATATCTTTTTTTACGTTCTTCATCTTTACGGCATTCTCAAGCTGTCCCAAAGTATGCTGGAACTTCAGCTTAAAAAGCTGGTCCTTGAGTTCCAACTCTTTAACTTTTAATTCCTCGTCCGCTAATTCTCTTATCTCTGTCGGTTTCATCGCAGTTCCCTATTCTCTCTCGATATAAAGCGTGTCCTGATCGGAAGCTTTTGAGCTGCCAATTTCATGGCCTCTTTCGCCAGGTCCTCTGATATACCTTCTATCTCGTAGATGATTTTTCCGGGACGTATGACATCGACCCAAAATTCAGGATCTCCCTTGCCCTTACCCATCCGGACTTCGGTTGGTTTTTGGGTGACAGGCTTCCAGGGAAAGGTTCGAATCCAAAGCTTTCCCTTTCTCTTGGCATGACGTGATATGGCTATTCGGCCAGCTTCGATTTGCCGGGCAGTCATCCAACACGGCTCAAGAGCCTGAAGCCCAAATTCGCCGAAGGTCAAACTGGAACCCCGGTGGGCCTGACCTCTCATCCTGCCCCTGTGCTGTTTACGGTGTTTGACTTTCTTTGGCATAAGCATGGCTAAATCTCCTCTAACTCTTCAACCGTTTGGGATGTCATCTTGGCTTTATTTACATCCCCTGTGTATATCCAGACTTTTATGCCGATCTGACCATACGTTGTGAATGCTTCAGTGAAACCGTAATCGATATCCGCTCTGAGTGTTTGCAGGGGAAGCTGTCCTCTCAAATACCATTCCGATCTTGCAATCTCCACTCCACCCAATCTGCCGGAACACATCACCTTAATCCCTTTGGCTCCCATTTTCATCGACATTTCCACCGCTCTGCGCATAGCCCTTCTATAGGCGATTCTTTTTTCCAGCTGAATGGCAATTCCCTGTGCAACTAAGATGGCTGTCAATTCAGGTTTATCGACTTCTTGAATATCTATATAAACGTCTTTTTTAGCAATATCCTGTAAAAACACTTTAAGGCTTTCAATTTCTTTCCCACCTCTGCCGATAACAATTCCTGGACGGGCGGTTTGGATGATCACACGGATTTTTGGTCCGACACGTTCGACCTCAACTTCTGATATTCCAGCGTGAGCATATCTCTTTTTTATTACTTTTTTCATCTTTAGGTCTTCATGAATCAAATCACGATAAGTTGTCCCTTTAGCAAACCACCGAGAACTCCACTGCTTGTTGAAGCCTAACCTAAAACCATGAGGATGTGTCTTCTGACCCACTGTTTATCTCCCTTTTCTTTCTTCTAATGAAACATGGACATGACAAGTCCGTTTTAAAATCCTGGCACCGCGTCCCATTGGAGCAGCCCTGAATCTCTTCCATTGAGCACCCTGATTGACAAATATTTCAGATATATACAGGTTATCCACATCGATGTCTGGAGTCTTTTGCTGTGCATTGGCAATGGCTGAATGCAGGACCTTCCCAACAATCTCGCTTGCTTTCTTTTTTTTAGAAAAATGAAGGATTGTAAGAGCTTCCCCAACATATCTATCTCTGATCAAATCTGTGACTAGACGGCATTTTTGAGCCGAAATTCTCACATGTTTGGCAACAGCCTGGGATACAATATTTGTCTTATCCATTTTACTTTCTTACCTTGATTGTGCGCATTGACCTTGATGTGTGTCCCTTAAAAGTTCTTGTCGGAGAAAATTCTCCTAGTTTATGTCCAACCATGTTTTCAGAGATGAAAACAGGAATGAATTTTCTTCCATTATGGACGGCAATGGTCAATCCCACCATATCAGGAATGACTGTAGAACGGCGAGACCACGTTTTGATCACCTGTCTTTTTTCTTTTTGGGAATCCAATGCTTCCACGCTTTTCAAAAGCTTTTCGTCAATAAAGGGCCCTTTTTTTGCGGATCTTGCCATGATTACTTACTCCTTCTTCTGACGACAAACTGCTGGGTTCTCTTGTTTCGACGTGTTTTGTAGCCCTTAGTAGGAATACCGTTCGGGGAAACGGGATGTCTTCCACCTTTGGCCTTTCCTTCTCCTCCGCCATGAGGATGATCGATAGGATTCATGGCAGTTCCTCGAACATGAGGCCGTTTTCCTTTCCATCGATTCCGCCCAGCTTTACCGATGGAAACATTCTTATGATCCCCATTACTCACCTGGCCAATAGTTGCACTGCAGTCAAGATGAATTCTTCTGATTTCCGAAGAAGGCATACGAATTTGTGCATAATTACCCTCTTTAGCCAAAACCTGTGCGCTCGATCCGGCGGATCTTACGATCTGTCCTCCCTTTCCATTTCTCAGTTCAATATTGTGGATGATCGATCCGAGCGGAATGAACTTGAGCGGCATTGAATTCCCCGGCAGAATATCAATTTGTTTGTTAGAGGAAATGACCGTTTGAGAAATCGTCAAATTCATAGGCGCAATAATATAGCGTCTTTCCCCATCCTTGTACTTAATCAAAGAGATAAAGGCAGACCGATTGGGATCGTATTCGATGGTTTCGACTTCTCCCGGAATTTCGAACTTATTTCGCTTGAAATCTATAATACGGTAGAGTCTCTTATGCCCTCCTCCACGGTGACGCATAGAAATTCGTCCCAAAGAATTGCGGCCCCCGGTTTTTTTCAAGGGCCGGGTTAAGGGCTTATACGGCTCGCGGACCGTCAACTCTTCGTATGTCAGGCCGGTCGTATGCCGCATACTTGATGTCGTCGGTTTGTAGACTTTTATTCCCATTTTATACTGCCTCGAAATATTCAATCATTTTTTCGCCTTCTTTGATCTTCAGATAGGCCTTTTTCCAATCCTTTTTTCTGCCTTGATTCTTTCCGACTCGTCGCATTTTACCGCGCTGTTTCATCACACGCACGCTTTCGATCTTGACATTAAAGAGCTGCTCAGCCGCCTCTTTGATTTCGATCTTATTCGCCCGCGGATCGACCTCTAAGCATATTTCCCTGTTCTG
This sequence comes from Candidatus Aminicenantota bacterium, assembly GCA_030617525.1. Lineage (GTDB taxonomy): Bacteria > Acidobacteriota > Aminicenantia > Aminicenantales > Aminicenantaceae > JAUWVG01. The sequence continues at coordinate 14,023 of JAUWVG010000010.1, forward strand.
CTCTTTCATCAGAGTGCTCTTTTCGGTAATAACCGGCCTCAAAATGATTTTATAAGGATCCTTTATCACTTTAACTTCTCCGTCAATGAATCAAATGCCCTTTTCGTCAACACCAGCCAATTGTGATTCAGCACATCATAGACATTGACTTGATTGACATCGACCACTTTAGTTTTGGGGATATTCCTTGTAGAAAGAAACAAATTTTTATTATCATGTTTATCGACAATCAGAACGGAATCCACTTTTAAGCCCTTTATCAGAGCAACGGCTTGTTTTGTTTGTGGTTCTTTTAGCTCGAGAGCATCCACAATCAACAGCTGGTTCTCTGCCAGTTTCATGGACAGGACAGATTTTAGCGCATTCTTTTTTGCTTTCTTCGGAAGGCTGTAGCTGTAATCTCTAGGCCTGGGGCCGAAGGTCGTCCCGCCTCCCTTCCAGATGGGGGATCTGTTACTTCCAGCTCTAGCCCGTCCTGTTCCTTTCTGCCTCCAGGGTTTGCGGCCACCACCGCGCACGTCTCCTCTTGTCTTTGTCGATGCGGTCCCCTGCCTCTGGTTGGCTCGGTAATTGATGACGGCTTCATAAAGAAGATGCTCTTTTAAAGGAACAGCAAAAATCTCATCAGGAGCTTTTACTTCCTTGATTTTTTTACCACTTGTGTCGATAACTTGAACTGTTGGCATTTTTTACTCTTCTTTTCCCTTGATGGGAGTATCCATTTTATGTTTTGATTTTTTGATCAAAAGATATCCTCCGGCTGCTCCGGGAACAGATCCCTTGACAACAAGAAGGTTTTTTTCCTTATCTGCCTCAAGCACTGTCAGGTTTTTAATGCCAACCCTTTTATTCCCCATTTGGCCGGGAAGCTTCTTTCCTTTCATGACCCGCGATGGATAAGCCGAGGCTCCAATTGAACCTGGTCTCCTGTGAAACATGGATCCGTGGGTAGCCTTTCCGCCTTTAAAACCCCATCTCTTTATGACGCCGGCAAAACCTTTTCCCTTGCTCGTCCCGATCACATCCACCTTGTCTCCAACGGAAAATATGTCTACAAAAAACTGATCGCCTTCTTTCACTTCACTTTTCTCATCAACAGGGAATTCTCGAATGAATTTGACCGGAGGAACGCCGGATTTGGTGAAATGACCCTGAATGGGTTTATTTGCATGCTTTAGTTCACTTTCTTCTTGGAAACCCAATTGAACCGCCACATATCCATCCTTCTCTATCGTCTTCCTTTGGATGACTGTACAGGGGCCGGCTGTAATGATCGTGACAGGGAAAACATTCCCATTGTCGCCAAATGTCTGAGTCATTCCGACTTTTTTCCCAATAATACCCTCTAACATGATTATTCTCCCGCAGCACCGAATGCCTGGATTTCTACATCAATTCCAGCAGGAAGATCCAGTTTCTGAAGTTCCTCTATCGTTTCATTATTGTATTCGCCGATATCGATAAGCCTTTTATGTATCCGCATTTCAAAATGCTCTCTCGATTTTTTGTCAACATGTGGCGAACGAAGAACACAAAACCTGTGAATTCTTGTAGGAAGAGGGATTGGGCCGGAAATACTTGCGCCCGTCCTCTTTGCTTTGATGACAATATCCTTCACTGATTGATCAAGTAATCGATGATCAAACGATTTAAGTCTAATTCTTATTTTCTCCATTTTCTGTTCCTCGTTATTTCTTAACCTGTTAAAAGATTTTTTTCTTTTCTATTCGATGATTTCTGTGACCGTTCCGGCTCCGACCGTGCGGCCTCCCTCTCGAATCGCAAACCGCTGTCCTTTCTCCATCGCCACGTTTGTGATCAGGTTGAGCTCCACTGTCACGTTGTCACCAGGCATCATCATCTCAACTCCGCCCGGCAGCTTGACCGTCCCTGTCACATCGGTGGTCTGAAAATAAAACTGCGGCCTATATCCTGAGAAAAACGGCGTGTGCCGCCCTCCTTCTTCCTTTGTTAATGC
>JAUWVG010000486.1 GCA_030617525.1 Candidatus Aminicenantota bacterium
TCCCCGGGAAAGAAACCTGTTATAAACCAGAAGTAGCTCTTGCCCGGAGAGAGTGACTCCATGATGTCCTTAGGCAGCAGGATTTTATTTTCTGGGATTTTCTGGCTTTTCCAGATGGGAAATAGCGTATTATCGAAAAGCTCAAGGATATAGTATTCTGCGTTTTCAATTTTTCTCCAGTGGAATACGATTGGTGCTTTGGTGGTTTTTTTATGCACGGGCTGGATAAGCTTGATGTAATCGATCTTGGTTCCCCGGAATTTTTGTTCTAGCCCCCCATTGATAAAAATATAGAGAGCAAAACCCACGGCTACAACCAAGACAATCCCGGCCGCAAAATAAGCCCGATTCCATGATTTTTGGAGAAATTGTATATAGATTCTTTTCTTTTTTGTTCTTCCTTTTTTTGAGTGTCCATTGTAAAGGTGGGCGATCTTCTGAATAAGCTTCTTTTTTTCCCTCTGGATTTCGAGAATAAACTGGAATTCCTCCAAACAAAACCTGCAGTGGGATATGTGATCGATCACACGATTTTTATTTTTTTTGGAGGCTTTACCTTGGAGGCACTCAGATAGGATTTCGGGAGAAGGGCAGTTTTCACGGTTCATCTGCGTAGACTCGGCGATATAGGATTGGAAAAGATTGCGCAGTCCTTGGAGATTAATCTTCATACTCGATTCCCTTTTCCTGAAGAATTTTTTTCAGATCATTGAGGCCTCTGTAGAGCAGATTCCTGGTTTTGTGGGGGCTCCAGTTAAAGAATTCTGAAATTTCTTCCAAGGTCATGTTTAAAAGATACAATTTCACAACTTTCCTTCTAGAGTTTAAGAGAGAATCAACAGACTGCCCTAAGATATTTTTGCATTCCTCATCATCGATTTTTTCTTTGTTGTAAGTGCTTCTCCTTTCCGCAATTTTCCTTTGCATTTCTGAAAAGAGGACTCGCTCTTCCCTGCGGATCCTTCTCAGATGGTCGATAACAGAAGAATTCACGATCTTCTTGATATAAGACGCATAATTATCAATTTTTTTCTCATTGGATAGGATATTCCAAATCTTAATCTTTACTTCTTGGAGGATGTCATCCGGATCTATCCCTATTTTTTCAATGCGTGAGAATTTTAACGAAGATTTTCGTTTTATCTAGTGAGCTAAAACCATTGTCGAGGAGATCGGATGTCAGAAATGAAAAGCGCAGAAACACAGATTGTCGGATCCAGCAAAGCGATGGATGAGGTCTTTCAGCTGATCCGAAAAATCGCCAAAAGTGATCAAAATGTTCTCATCTATGGAGAGACAGGGACAGGAAAAAATTTAGCGGCAAAAAAAATTCATGAGCTCAGTCAAAGGAAAACTCAACCCCTTCTCACCATTAATTGTGCCAATATCCCAGGAGACTTGTTTGAAGCAGAGCTGTATGGGTATGGGAAGGGAGCTTATACGGGGGCGGTTAAGGAAAAACAAGGGCTTTTGGAGACAGCCGGATGTGGTGCGGTGTTTCTCGATGAAATCGGAGAGCTTCCCCTTCATATACAAGCAAAATTACTCCAATCTATCGAGAATAAGAAATTGCGAAGGATTGGAGAAACCCGTTCGAGAAACATTCAAGCCCGCTTTATTTTTGCCACCAATAAAGATCTGCAGGATATGGTGACAAAGGAGAAATTTCGGAAAGACTTGTTCTACCGGGTCAATGTGGTCAGTCTATATATGCCTCCTCTCAAAGATAGACGAGAAGATATACCGTTGCTTGTGGAGTTTTTTCTAAAAAAGAAAATGACTGATATGAATGGGACAAGTCAAATATCATGGGGTGCAATGAAGAAACTTGTAAATTATGATTTCCCTGGAAACATCAGAGAGCTGGAGAATATTGTCACTCGTGCGATTTTGTTTAAAAATGGAAAAACGATTTTCGCCCAGGATATTTCTTTTGATAGAGCCTCCAATCGATGGGGACATCGGAGTAACATCACTCCCAAAAGAATTCAGGAAGCTCTTGAGCACTGCAGATGGAACAAAACTTTGGCAGCAAGGGAAATCGGAAAGAGCCGGAGGCAGTTTTATCGCCTGCTGGAAAAATACAATATGCTGAGGTGAGGAGAAGAGGAAGCACCTAAAATTGAGAAACAATAGGATCTAGAGTGTAATCGTACTGGAGAATACATCGACTTCTTGGGAAATCTTATCTACAGCTTGAATAATGATGAAATAACTCCCAGATTCCAACCAATTGAAATTTAAGGAGATATCGATCTTTTCGTCTATGAGATTCATTATTTTCCCTTCGTCAAAGACTTTGTTCGATTCTTCATCGAAGATAGTAATTTTAATCTCGCCAATTCCTGTCAATTTCCCTTCGATTTTAGTCCTTATATAATTGACAAGAGAGAAGCTTATGGTTTTTCTATTGATCTTGAAATTCGATATAGTGATAAGGGGTTCTTCAATTTCAGGAGTCTGTTTTAGGTAAAAGATGTCGACTCCCCTCTTATTAACCTTAACCTCAATGTCTCGCCTGGTGGTTGATTGACTATCTTTGGGCGAATAAACCAAAAGATAGTGATAATCTTCCGACTCGGTTGCGGCCTGCAGGGCCTCGGAGACCCTATTGGAAAATGTCGAGTAGCCTCCGGTGGAAAAACTTATTTGTTTAAAACAATCCTCATAATCCCGGCTGACTTCCCTCAATTCAAAGTCCT
>JAUWVG010000390.1 GCA_030617525.1 Candidatus Aminicenantota bacterium
AAAATAGTGGTTAAAAAGATGGAGAGTATCTACGCAGAGCTTTTATGACCTTTGGATCTGCTGCGAACAAACTTACCTGGATTATTGGCGTCCCACCGAATAGTACTCAAATCCAAGGCTTCTCACCTCCTCAGGGTCGAAGGCATTTCGCCTTGAATCAAAAAAGCCTTTTGGAGTATTATCAAGATGCAACTCAAACTTTTTATGGTGTTCATTTTTTCGGGAGGATTGAGGCTCTTAGAACCGCTGACGTCTGAACTGCTCCCCCGGATATGCTGATTCTACCGCCAAGGTGAATCCATGGAACGAAAGCGCTGGATGAAAACGGCCCGATGGATCTTCTACCCGGTTCTTGCAGGCGCCATTGCCGTTCTGGTTATCACACAGCTCCAAAACCAAAAATCTATCTGGGGTAAAAACTATTCATGTTCGATTGAAACCGAAAAAATGGAGATCACAGCCCAGGCGGGAGACCGCGTTCCCTTCCGGCTCAAAATAAAGAATTTGGGGGAAAAAGCATGGAGTTCTGAGGAAAATTATCCCATTTGTCTTTCCTATCACCTATATCTGAAAGAAAATTATCGAACCATCCGGTTCGAGAACCGCCGCTTTCCCCTGCCCCAAAGAGTCGATCCGGGCCAGAGTATCGAAATGAAAATTAACTTGCGAGTTCCTATAGAGGCAGAAAGATATATCGTGCAGTTTGACTTGGTGAGAGAAGGGCAAGGGTGGTACAGCGACTATGGCTCACGGACGGCTAACATTACTTTGTCAGTGGCAGAAAAAGAATGGCCGGAGGATGCACACGCTTTATCCCTTGAGTACGGGAAATACACGAAATTCCAATCCAGCGTGGATGAACTCAACAAGATCTTCAAAATGATTCGTATCACTCTGAATCAAAATGAATTGATCTTTAAAGGAAAAACAGGTGACATCAGTGGTTTCGCAGCCGGAACAGACTACCCCCAGATATGGCTGCGGGATGCCAACACCATCATTCCTGCATCTCGCTATTTTTATGACCAATCCTTCATTACTTCCTGGTTAGAAGAACATCTGGCCTTTCAAAAAGAAAACGGTTCGCTCCAGGACTGGATCGACTCCCGGGGAAAATCGGACAAAAACACGACCGAAACCGACCAGGAATCGAGTGCGGTTCAGGCCGCGTTTCAAATCTTTGAAATGCTTGGCACCCAATGGCTGGAGAGAACAATCGGTGGCGAGAAGATCATTGACAGGTTGGAGCAGGCCATGCTGCATGTCCTCTCTTTTCGCTGGAACGAACAATATGGTCTCCTTACCGGAGCCCATACGGCAGACTGGGGAGATGTGGATATGGTTGATGCAGACCAGCAGGCTATCTATGTGGACGAGAGCACACACTGGACAGCCGACATCTATGACCAATGCATGTTCTATCAGGCCTGTTCAAACCTGGCTGAAATGATGAAGGCTTTAGGTGAAAATAAAAGAGAGGGTTTCTGGAAAGAAAAAGCCCGGTTGATAAAAGAGAACACGGATAGATGGCTCTGGCAAGAAGATAAGGGATTCTACAGAGTCCACATTCACCTGGACTCTTTAAGCCATGATTTCGATGAAGACGACATGTTCGCTATGGGGGGAAACACACAAGCCATAATCTCTGGATTGGCGAATGAGGAACAAAGCCGGAGGGTCATCCAGGAAGCCCTGGAGCGGCAAAAAAGGTTCCAAATGTCCACTATAAGCGGCACCCTTCTTCCTCCTTACCCGAAGAATCTTTTCAAGCATCCTCTGCTGGATGATCCTTATGAGTACCAGAATGGAGCCCAATGGGACTGGTTCGGAGGAAGATTGGTTCACGCCATGTTCACAAATGGATTCAGCAGCTCCGCAAAGGAAAAATTGACGGAGATCATCTCCAAAAATGTGACCAATAGAGGATTCTTCGAATGGGACAACAGAGAAGGGATCGGCCGGGGCAGCGACTTCTACGCTGGCAGTGCGGGGAGTATGGGAAAAGCCCTGTTTGAAGGCTATTTTGGGATCAATCTGAGACATAATCATCTAAGCATCGAGCCCAAGCTGAGAAAGGACTCTGCAAAAATCCATGTCTTTCAGCCTGCTACCGATATCTATGTGGCTTACCAATACGTCTTTGACGAAAAAAACAACAAATTCACTCTGGATTTTAATAGTAACTTTCCTCAAAAAGGAACAATCAAGACTTTGAGTCCCTGGGATCTCTCCCCCGATAAAAAGCCTCATATTGAAAAACTGTTTAATGTCTTTATCGACGGGAAAAAGATCGAACACAGGTTGGAAAGGACAAATGAAGATATTTTTATCGTCATAGAATCCGATTTCAACTCCCGCCGCCTCGAAATTCTTTGCGTGGAGCCATGCACATGAAGCTGAGAGTTCATGGCTAATTTTTGAATCACCCTCAAAGTCAGGCATAAAAAAAAAGGGATGTCCCGGTTTTCCTTAATCCGGGACATCCCCTTTTTGAACTATTTTTTCAAAAACCTACAGCAAATAATCTCCCCTATCTTTCCTTAAACTGGATTTTTCCTACGGCAACGCCCAGATTTCTGCGATCATGCACTCCTGTTACTTTGAGGGGATTCCATGTCCGCGAAATCTTGAACAGCAAAATGACCTCTTGTCCCACTTCTCCTGGAACAGAATAGGTATAGGTCTTCCAAACATTCCGGGTTAAGGTGATTTCATCAAGCAGTTTTTTCTGTTTGAAGAAATCCTTTACCAGGAAAATTTTCATCTTAACCGGCTTATTCTCGATATCCGGATGAGAGGCCAGAACCGGAATCTCGATCACAGACTTCTCAACCGTAATTGTGGTCCCGCCGTATTTCCGGGTCCACCGGAACTCCCGGCCGTCGTCTGTTTTTTCCTGCTGGTAAAAACCGAAGTCCTGTTTTATATCTAACTTTTCCGTCCTGGCGGCCAAAGACAAAGAATGCGTGGAGTTCCACAGATGGACGGCACCAAAAAGGACAAGCAATACCCCCCAGGCTGTTTTGAACTTTCTGCTGAAAAGCACCTGGCCTTCTTTTTCGTTAATCTCTATGCCCTTCTCAGTTTTTGCTCTCACATCTTTACCCAGAGCAAAAAGAAGCCCCACCAGAAGCCAGAATGTGTATTTTATCTCATAGCTACCGATATATGTATGAACCTGGATATTTATAAAAAAAGAAAAAATGCCAGCAAAAGTTCCGATTAGAATAAATTTGTATCCATCGCTATCCGGAATTTTTCGATGACTCAGCCTCATTTGCTTTATTATTTCCCAGGAAATCCACAAAACCAGGAGCAGTCCTATCAATCCCAGTTCCGATCCCACTTGGAGAATGTAGTTTTCTGCGGATTCCGGCGTATCGATTTTTGTTTCGAATATCTCAGCGTAGTTCGAAACCTCAATAATATATCCTCCTATTCCGACCCCAGTTAATGGATACTCTTTGATCATGGGGATCGCCAATTTCCAAAGTGTTTCGGATCTTCTTTTTAATACAGATTTTGATTCTAACTGCTTCTTCAGCAGATTTGCTCTTTTGAATGTTATCGATTTTGTGAACTCTGTG
>JAUWVG010000023.1 GCA_030617525.1 Candidatus Aminicenantota bacterium
GTGACGAAACGAAGGCTTGAAGGGCTTGGAGTTTTTACGCAGGTCAAGATTGAAGAAATTCCTGTCTCACCAGACCACATCAATCTTTTCATCAGTTTGATCGAAGGGCAAAGAAATTATGCCAGTTTGGGTTTGGGCATAGAAACAAAAAATGTTCCAAATTCTTTTGCCGTATGGGATTATGTGGTCAGGCCAAGAGGGACCGCAGAACTGATCCGCAGCAATATTTTTGGATCGGCTGCGCAGCTCAGCCTGGTCGGCCAGGTCAGTCTTCGAGAACAGAGGGCCGTTGCTTCCTGGGAACAGCCCTATTTTCTTGGAATCCCCACCCAGATGTTTGTAAATGCCTGGTTGGAAAGGGAAGAAAGAGAGAGTTACAGCTTTGAAAGAAGAGGCTTCAGCCTTTCAACGTTCTATTCCCTTTCCAGTAAAGAGGAAATGGTTTTTTTAGCCACGATGAAATATGCGCGGACGACTCTGTTTGAACTCTGGGTTTCAGAATCTGAGGTGGATCGACAGCATTTCCCTTATTCCACGACTTCGATCTCGGGAAGTTTTGTCTGGGATAAAAGGGATGATCCTTTTAATCCGGAAAGGGGTTTTTTCTTTAGTTCTGTGTTGGAATGGGCCTATCCGCTGTTTAATGCAGAATCTAATTATCAAAGAACATTTTCAAAATACCAGCACTATGTTCCCATCATTTCGCGGGTGACCTTCATAACCACGACCCGACTGGGTTTGGGTAGAGGGAGAATGCCTATTCATGAAAGATTTTTTGCCGGCGGCAGCAATTCTTTTCGTGGCGTGTTATTCGATGAACTGGGACCTCAGGATCCGGATTCAAACAATCCTATTGGAGGAAAGGCTATTGTTATCTTTAATTTCGAATTGACTTTTCCAATCCTTTCAAAAATGGAAAATTTGTTCGGGACCGCTTTCTTTGACACGGGCAATGTTTTTGAGAGACGTAAGCAGGTGAGTTTTGTCAATTTTAAGAATGCTGTTGGATTTGGCATACGATACCGGACTCCCTTGGGCCCGATCCGGTTTGAATTAGGATGGAATCTTGGTGCTCCACCTGGTGAAAGAAAACCACTTGCCTTCATTACTATTGGTAATGTTTTTTAATTTTATAGATTTAGCTCGGCACCATTTACGACGGGGAATGTGTTTGTTTCTGTCTGTGCTTTTTCTGATGACCTCTACTTTTTTTTCTTTTTCCGGGTCGCAAGAGGTCATCGATCGGGTTGCAGCCGTAGTGAATGATTATGTGATCACGTTGTCCGATGTGAAAATTGTGGTGTCTTTTAATCTCTTTGATGAGGAGGAGAAGGAATCGCAGGAAAAGGATTTCTTTGGGGTTCTCAATTTGCTCATCAATCAAAAATTGGTTATAGGATTAACCCAGGAGAGCATTCCTGTCGAGCCTGAATCCGTTGAAGCTGCATATCAATCCCTTCTCAGGAAGCTGGGATATAAAGCGGTCAAAACCAGACTCGATTTGTTCGGCTTGCAGAAAGAAGATCTCGAGGCCTATTTGTTTGAAAAAATCCTTTTTCAGAGGATTATCGAAGACAGATTCGGATTGGCCGTGAGAGTCAGTTTAAAAGAAATTGAAGAATTTTACAGAGAAAAAATTGTGCCTGCACAAAAGACAAAAAATATTGAACCTCTGCCCATGATGGACGTCTTAGAAGAGATTGAATCAGCGATCAAAAAGGATAAAATTAGCACACTTGTCGGGGAGTGGTTGAATAACCTGCGTCGTGAAGCTGACATCCAAATTCTTATTAAGGAGGAGACATCATGAGCCAAATGGCCTTTTTATTCCCCGGACAGGGATCTCAAGCTGTGGGAATGGGCAAAAATTTCTATGAGTCGTCATCTTTAGCCAGAGAGATGTTTTCTCGTGCTGACGAGTCTTTAGGCTATTCCATAACAAAATTATGTTTAGAAGGACCAGAGGCTGACCTCAGACTTACTCAAAACACACAGCCTGCACTCCTGACGGTCAGTACAATTGCTTATGAACTATTTGGGCAAGAACCACAAATAGCTGCTGGCCACAGCCTGGGAGAATACTCTGCACTGGTTGCGGCAGGAGCTATGTCTTTTGAGGATGCTGTGCTCCTTGTTCACAAAAGAGGAACCTACATGCAGGAGGCCGTCCCCGTGGGAGCTGGAGCGATGGCCGCGGTTTTGGGAGCTCCGTTCGAGAAAATTAAAGAGGCTGTTCAAAACGCCAAGAGTGGTATTGTCGCAGTGGCCAATTGGAACAGTAAGGAGCAGATTGTCATTGCAGGTGACGATTTGGCTGTTAAAGAAGCTTTGTCTCTCATCGATCCGCCAAAATCTGTTATGCTTCCTGTCAGTGCTCCCTTCCACTGCCGGCTTATGGAGAGTGCTGAAGAGAAGCTCTCTTATGATTTGAATCAGATTGAATTCAAAGATCTTAAATTTCCTGTTATTACAAATGTCGACGCAAAAATTATTCTGGAGGGAGATCAAGCGAGAGATTCGCTGAGGAGACAGGTGACCCGTACTGTTCTTTGGTACAATTCAATGGAAGTGATGGGAAAGAAGGATATCGATGTCACTGTTGAATTAGGAACCGGCAAGGTTCTTTCAGGACTTGTTAAAAGAATTGCCAGGGGATGGCCGAAATCACCAACCGTATTGAATGTTGAAGACATGGAGTCGCTTGAGAAAACAAAGACCGCTCTCTCTGAACTGTAGTGAACAAAGATCTCTGTAATTTCCAATCTATTTTAGAGCCAGACGGAACCCTTACGTGTTCTGCCTCCACCGCATTAAGAATGAGAGTAGAGACAGAGACACGACGTCCATCTGTCTCTCCTGAGGAATGGAAATTACTGAGATCAATCTGAATAGAGCTGACCGAGGTTTTCAACAATCAAAGCGGGTTGGGATTTCAATTTAGAGAGGTCTTCTTTTTTTGTTTCGCCGCTCAGCACCAGGATAAAATCGCAGCCGATTTGGTTGGCCATTTCCATGTCTGTGTAAATACGGTCTCCGATAATTATCAATTCATCAACGGCTGCCTCATGTCTCTTAATGATATAATCCAGCATTTCCTTGTTGGGCTTGCCAAATATTTTTTCCGGCGTCTTCCCTGTGGCCTTTTCAAAAAGTGCCAGCATGGCCCCGACATCGGGAATCGGACCATCCTGCGTGGGGCAGACCAGATCTTTATGTGTGGCCAGCATGGGGATGCCTCTTTGTAGAAAAAGTGCCGCTGTCTTAATTTTCCTGTAATTGAGTTCAGTGTCAAAGCCCAGGATAATATAGGTTGGATTTTGAGAATCGACCTCTATTTCTGCCTGTATGAACATGTCCTTCATAGACTGTGTTCCGACGACATACGTTTTATCTGTTTTTCTGCCGCGGAGAAAATCGATGACTCCATCCGTAGACAAAATGATTTCTTCTGTGCTGGCGGGTATCCCCAGGTGCTTCAGTTTGCTCACATAATCGGTTTTGGAACGGGATGAGTTGTTCGAGAGATAATAGTATTTAAGCCCCTTTTTCCTAAGGGCAGATAAAAAACCTTTGGTGCCTTGGATAAGTTTTTCTCCAAGATAGATTGTGCCGTCCATGTCCAGGAAAACGATTTTTTTATTCCGGAAAATACTGGCCAGAGATGTCATGGAATTCAATCCTTTATAGAGAGAAAAGCATCCCTCACATATTCCACTGCTGAAAGCAGTGTAACAGTGATGATAATTCCGGATAAGAGATTGATCGTCCAATCTCCAGTGATATTCCAGTAGACGGGTCCAAACAGCAGCAAGAAAGAACCAACAGCTTGGACGGTTGCTTTTATTTTTCCACTGCTCCGGGCAGAGACAGATTGGTTCTTTTTTGCCAGTAGAATTCTAGCGTAGGCGACAGTGATATCGCGGATGGCCATGCAGAGAGGGACTAAAAACAGGACAAGACCCTGTGTGGATAAACTCCAGTAGATAATGAGCCTTGAAAGGCTGTCGGCAAAGGGATCAAGCATGGCTCCATACTCGGATACGAGGCTGTGTCTTCTGGCAAAGATTCCATCCAAAAGATCCGTTGCTTCAATCAGGAGAAGAAGGCCGGCACACCAGATGAGAGTGGAGACAGAAAATTCGCTTGTCTGCAGGACGATGGAGAAGATAATGGCAAGTGGTATTCTTGCTAAAGTGACAGATTGGATGAGAATGTAACCATGAGGATTTTTTTCGTATGGTTTGATTTTGGGCTTTGTCTTCATGGGTTCTGACTCGTTTATCCCACTGGTTTTGTTCATTGATGATACCTTAGAAAGATAAACAGGGTCAAATCTTTCTTGTTCTATTCAGGTTAAGCGAATCTTTTGATGCGGAGGAAGGAGAGGTAGCCGATGAGGAAAAGAAAGTTGATAGTGAGAACGGACCAGGACATGAACAGTGCGTAGGTCTCTCTGCCCAGTAAATCGTAGAGAGAGAGTGAGATGATACAGAGGTTAACGATAAGGATTATCTTCCAGAGAAATGTGTAATTTTGGAAATACCTTAAAACGATTGTAAGCCCGAGAAGGGACATAAGAAAAGTGTAGTCCCAGCCAAGAGGGGAGACGAGCGGTATGCAGATAAGAAGAACAGCGCATTCCAACACTGGTGTTCGCTGCAGAGCTTTCCCTCTTAATATGAGAAAGAGGATGAGGAGAGCGAGGAAAAAGATTGTCAGGCCGGTGAAAAGCAGTGCTAAATTTTGATTTCCGATCCATTTAGAAAAAAATGCGATGATAGAGACGTTATCCTGTGTCGTTAAAAAAGTTGGAGTGGATTTGAAAAAAGTGGATATCCACTCTTGGTGGACAGTCATGTTTCCTCTGATTCCGTAATAGGATGATGGGACAAGAACAGCCACAGCAAGGAAGATGCCAGCGTAAGCGAGAGACCTCCATTTTTTCTTTACTATAAAATACGGGAAAAAGATGAGGGCGTAGGGTTTGAGGGCTACAGCCAACCCCCAGCTCAGTCCTGACAGTGTTTCATTTCTGATCCTGCCCTTGTCTTTATCCTCTGCTAACATCCAAGTCATAGCGATAAGAATCAGAGTGACAACGCTGTTGATCTGGCCAAGCTGGATTTCTCTTAGAAAAAATTTCGCCAAAATTAGAGGAGGAAGAAGGCTTAAGAGCCTATAGGGATTTGTTTTTGGGTTTGTAAGCTTATTGGAAAGAACAACAAGACAGATGAATGAAAAGACGATGAAAAAAAACCAGAACGCTTTTGCCAAGTCCAAGGGCAGAAGAGTCAAGGGCAGATAGAGGAAACTTGAAATCGGCATGTATTTGAATTGATAGTGTTCGTCGGCCAGCCTGTAGATTGTCTCTCCCATCTGTAATCTTTGGGCGGCACGAAAATTGACTTCGAAATCGACCATTTCCTCTCTGACCAGGAAGAAAAAAAGTAGAAGACAAACCGAAAAGACTAATAAAATGAAGAGCCCAATTTTTTTCTTCGACATCTAGTTTCCGTAAAAGCTAAAAAAACAAAATCACAGCTCTAGTTTCTCGATCACTTTATCATAGACTTCCTGTACGGAAATGGCTTTTAAACATTTGTTGTCCCGACAAGGAGATTGACGTTGATTAAAGACAGAGACACAGGGACTGCAGGAATGGTTTGAGTAGAAGACATGGCAATTATTTCCTAAAGGTCCGTAAAGTTTTGGTGTCTCCGGGCCGAAAAAAACAAATGTCTGGATATCGGTCATTGCAGAAAAATGGGCGGGCCCACTGTCATTTGTGATCAATGCGTCAGATATATTGTAGAGATCGATCAGCTCGGAAAAACTGGTCTTTCCCGAGAAATTCAGGCATCTTTTGTGATTGAGGGCGCTGCAGATGGACTTGCAGGCCTGTTTTTCGGCCTCAATTCCTGTCAAAACAATGTAGATTCCTGTTTGCTTGAGAAGAGCGTCGGCCAACTCGATATAACTATCAACCGGCCATCTGCGCAGCGGGATGATATCGCTTGCGTTTGGATTGAGCAGAATAATTTTATCGGCCTGAATTATGTCGGTATTTATTTCTTTTAGCTTATCAAGAATATGTGTTCTAGAATTCGCTGAAATCTTTGCTTTTCTGGGTAAAATCAGATCTTCTTTGTCGATGGTTTTTTTTGGCGTTGGAAGATCTTCCCTTGATTCGTCAAGGGCATAAATCAGATTCAGAAGGTTATAAGACGTATGGATTTGAGGGTTGTACTGCACTCTGTGTGTCAAGAGACTGCCTCGATAGAGTCCTTCATTGTGGTATCTGAAATATCCTACTGTTTCTTTTGCTCCGCAAATAAAAGAGTAGATGGATGTAAAACGGGAAAAAAACTCCATGTCTAGAACGGTTGTGATTTTTTTCTTTCGGAGACATCTCAAGGACCGGACAGCCGTCTTCAAAAATACGAAGAGATCACAGTCGTCGATAACACAAACATTCTCTTCTGGGATAACATCAAGGATATCTATGGCATATCGATTCTTTTGAAATGTGAGGAAATATAGCTCGTCATTGGGAAACAATTCTTTCGTTTTCTTGAAAAGAGAGAAAGCAAGAACCATACTTCCCATCTCGGACAGCTCAATGAACAATATCTTCCTGGAATCTTTAGGGGGAGAATTTCCTTTGAAGAGTTTTTTTATCCCATTGAGGATGGAAAACAAAAAACAGAGAGGAATCCCTAATTTTCTGTCGAGCTGCCTCATCAAATCAATGTTCATCGTGTGTTATCCAAATAGTTCTATCCCATAATTAGCCTGAATTATTCATAAAAACTGCCGCCTCTTTCATTTATCTTTAATGATATTAACTCGATAGCATGATATTTAGCAATATCTGTGAAAATCATTTTCTATGTTAGCTGGCTTATATAAAAGTCTGCATTTTTTACCCCAAGGGGGCGAGCCGATCTTACCACATCTGCTTCGTTCCGGTCCATTCGCGGTGGATAACCACAGCTTCATGGGCCGATGCCTCGCATATGCAGCAACCTCGACTCGTGAATAATCCAGGTTAGGAGGGACAGGCCACTTTTTATGTACTTGAAAAATAGGAGAGTGGGAAGTATATTTGTTAGGCTGTCATGGTAAAGAAGAAAACATCCACTCCGATGATGGAGCAGTATCACCGCATCAAGGCAAAGAATAAGGATGCGCTGCTGCTGTATCGTCTGGGGGATTTTTATGAGATGTTCTTCCAGGATGCCAAAATTGCCTCCCCTATCCTGGAAATCGCGCTGACGTCCCGGCATAAGGTTCCGATGTGCGGAGTTCCATATCACGCCGTTGATTCCTATCTGGTGAAGCTCCTCAAACATGGTCACAAAGTGGCTATCTGCGAACAGGTTGGAGACCCTAAATTATCAAAAGGGATTGTTGACCGAGATGTGGTCAAAATCTTAACACCGGGTACGGCTGTCGAGATGGAACTGGATGGAGCCAAAGAAAATATATATGTTTCGAGTCTCTATCTTGAGGAAAATGGATGGGGTATGGCTGTTGTGGATCTGGCTTCCGGACAGATGAGAACAGCGCAGAGTTTTTCTCAGGAGCACAGACTGCTGTCCGATGAACTGTTTAAGATTTCTCCCAAGGAAATCATTTTCCCTGAAGGGCAAAAGGACCGGATATTAAGCGTCCTGAGCAAAAATGATTTACCAACAGCTTTTAAAAGCCCTCAAGAAGATTGGACTTTTGATTTTACTCAGTCGAAGAATCTCTTGCAGGATCACTTCGGAGTCAAATCTCTTGCAGGATTCGATTTGGCCGATAAAAATCTGGCCATATCTGCTGCTGGAGCTCTTTTCCTTTATATCAAACAACTTAGAAAGGATTCTCTTTCTCTTATTCACTCGATTTCCTATCTTCCTTCCAATTTGTCCCTGATTTTGGATACTGCAACGATTAAAAACCTTGAACTTGTAAAAAACCTGAGGGATGCCGGCGTGAAGGGATCCCTTTTGGATGTTATCGATTTTACTGTCACATCCCTGGGTGGCCGACTTCTCAAAACCTGGCTCCTTCATCCTAGCCAGAGGTTGCCGGAAATAGAGGCAAGGCTTGATTCTGTCGAAGAGTTTCTCAACTTAATTATTGAGCGGCAGAAAATCAGAGAGGATTTAAAAGGGATTTATGATCTGGAGCGATTGACCGGAAAGATTTCGTTGGGTGTGGCTCATGCCAGAGATTTGGTATCGTTAAAAAAATCACTCCTGCCTCTTCCTCTGCTGCTCTCACAGCTGGATTCTTTCCAAGCCAAAAAATTGAAGCACATTCATAAAGAGTGGGACAATGCCGAGGACATAGTGGGGCTTATTGATTCTGCCATAATGGATGAACCGGCGTTTTTTCTGACTGATGGTGGCATTATAAAGGAAGGATATTTTTCTGAACTGGATGACCTGAGAAAAATCAGTCATTCGGGAAAATCCTTTATCTCCGGACTCGAAAAAAAGGAACGCGAAAGAACAGGAATTTCTTCCTTGAAAATTCGCTACAACAAGGTTTTTGGATATTATATCGATGTCACAAAGTCGAATCTCTCTCAAGTTCCTGATGATTATATTCGAAAACAGACTCTCGTTAACTCAGAACGCTACATAACACCTGAGCTGAAGGAATACGAAGAAAAAGTCCTCAATGCAGAGGAACGGATAGGAGAACTTGAGCATAAGCTCTTCCTTGAGGTCAGAGAAAAAATATCTAGAGAAAGTCCCAGGCTGCAGAAAATTGCGTCACATATTGCCATTCTGGATGTTCTGGGTTCTCTTGCAGACGGAGCGTCTCACCGCAATTACTGCCGCCCAAAGCTCCGGGAGGGAAATACTATTCATATCCGCGACGGCCGGCATCCTGTGATTGAGCTGACAAATGAGGAACCGTTTATTCCTAACGACACTTTCCTTGACCGGGATAAAGAGCAGATTCTCATCATCACCGGTCCCAACATGGGGGGAAAATCCACCTATCTCAGGCAGGTGGCCTTGATTTGTATTCTTGCGCACATGGGATCATTCGTTCCGGCCGGATCGGCTGAAATCAGCCTTGTGGACCGAATCTTTACACGTATCGGAGCCATGGATTTTCTCAGCGTTGGTCAGTCCACATTTATGGTTGAAATGCTGGAAACGGCGAATATCCTCAATAATGCTACATCTAAAAGCTTGATCCTTCTTGATGAAATTGGCCGTGGAACAAGTACCTTTGACGGCCTCAGCATTGCCTGGGCCGTGACAGAATATCTGCATGAAAAAGAGGAACAAAGAGCAAAAACATTATTTGCCACACATTACCATGAATTGACAGAATTGGAATTGATCCACGACCGGGTAAAAAATTTCCATATTTCCGTCAAGGAATGGGAAGAAAATATTATTTTTTTGAGGAAAATTATCCCCGGCCCATCTGACCAGAGTTACGGTATCCATGTGGCCAAACTTGCTGGAATCCCAAGACTGGTGGTTAACCGTGCTAAAGAAATTCTCTTTAACCTGGAAAAACAGGAGTTGGATGATTCCGGACGTCCAAAAATGGCCTATCATCCTTCACAAAAACAGGACAAATCCCAAGGATTGCTGTTCCAGACAGATAAGGATTTGAGAGTTCTCGATGAGATACGTGAGGCCATCAACCAAACCGATATATCAAAGATAACTCCCATTGAGGCTTTAAATTTACTAAATGAAATGAGGGAAAAGATAAAAGGCGGCAGACACTGACGTTACAAAAAAGGGCACAAATCAGAAATTGTCAGAATCCTCTGCGAAATCGTCTTCGCTGAAACAGAAAACAGCCATACAGTGTCCGGTCTGGAGATCACCAAGAGTTTCGATGATTGTTGCTTCTTCTTTTATGGCGTCTAAAGTCAACCAGCTTCTGATTTCAATTTCTTCCATGGGGTATCCTTAATCTAAAAATAACAATTTATTTCAAATTGTCAATAGAGAATTATGATCATGTCGGACATTCATTTTTCAATTTCATCCATAAAAAATCCTACAATACGGAAAGTACACATTAAAGGGATGAGAACGACCGAGGTCGTTTGATGGCAAATCAAACACCGGCTTCCGGAGATGAGTCCGGAAGCCGGCGCTAAATTTTGCTACTGTCTGTTATTTTCTGGGATGGTAGCCAAGTCCGACGGCGATGGCAATGGTGGACCGGTTGTATGTTTCGTCATAAAGGCCGAGGACATAGGGAATATAGATCGAATCCTCATCGTAGGTGACAAAAATCAATCCCAAATCAAAATCCAACTGAGGCAGGATCTTGACCTGACAGCCAAAACCAATCGTGTTGCTGGAGAGAGCGTGGGACATGTCGCTCTGGTAACCGGCTCCGACACCGACATCCGTCCGCATGTAGCCGGCACTGATCAGGATGGCCTTGGAAATGTCGTATTCCGCACCGACAGCGATGTCGTAAGAATTGCTGTCCACAAAGGCTTCCGCCCCTTCCCAGTTAGCCTGCTTGTCGAAATAGGTGTTGAACGCCGCCATGAACCTCAATGTCGGCATAACCGCATATTCGACGCCGAAACCGAGAATAGCCGGAATATCGGCACGTGTTTTAGCGCCGTCGGGAAACAATCCCGTGGGATCGATCACGGTATCATTCGTTAGTTCCAGGTTGGTATTGAACTCATACCGGGCGGCGATCACCAATCCGTCCATTGGAGTGAGGCACAGGCTCAGGATGGGGGTGAAGGCGGTCCCTGTCTGAACGGCGTCCACCGATAAATCGCTGACCGAAGCCGCATAACCGGGCTGGCCGATCATGGTGAAGAACTGCACGGCCGACATCAAACCGCCGCCCGGGTTGAGAAGCGGATGCTCGGGATTGATCCGAACATTTGAAATGGAGCCTTCATAGGTGTTTTTTGCCGAAATCATCCTCACTCCGCCGGCAACGGAAAAGATGTCGCTGACGGCGTAGGACGCGTTCAGCTGAAATCCAGAGTAGATGGATGAACCGCTGAAGTTGATGTCCGCCGAATACTGGGTCGTGGGAATACCAAAGCTGGATACAAGCAGGGGAAGCATCGCATAATTCGATTCGAAGGAAGGCAACCCATTGGCATAATCGGCCGATCCGCCGCCGGCATTGGGGCCGAATCCGAATGACAGAGCGAACTTTCCTTTCTTGTAGACCGCGTAAAAATTCGGAAAGATGGGAACGCTGACCTTACCGACGAACTCGGATCTGTTGAAAAGAGGGAACTGGTTGTTGATGGTTTTTTCCTGGGAGATAGTCTGGTTGTGGAAAGCAAGGTGAAATCCGTCCTGCAGCTTGGTTAGGCCTGCAGGATTGTAGTACACGGCATCTATGGTGTACGAAGCGGCCCGGGCCAGGAGACGCAAGTAGGTGGCACTCTGATTCGTATTGGTGATGATGGTCGCATTCACCGCCGGAAGAATCATAAGCACCACAGCCAGAGTGATCAAACATTTTTTCATAGGTCCTCCTTCAATTCTTTCGTTTACTTTTTATCTAAATATAAAAAGCCAAAAAAACATACCCAAAATACTATATAATTGTGAAAGGAATTTCAATCGATATTTCTTCAAAGTCCTGTCTGCGTTAAGATCATCAAGAATGTCTACCCAATCCGACAAATTGGAATCACCCTACCATATCCGGAAAGGAATGGTCAATACATTAATATTTTCGATCGAACGAACGGCCGGAAATGCAAATTCGATGACGTAGATGCCGTCCGCACGCAGTTTGGCGGCAAGTTGTTTGAAAAGAGATAAAGGCGGCGTAGAGAATGGTGTCATCTGTTCCGAAAAAGCCGCTCATAATGCCCGCACTGTCATGATATGCAGAGACTATTATTTGTTCCAATCGCAACCTGTAACAATTTTAATGTTATAATATTTATGTGTCCGGGACGATGAGTGAAATCGACCGATAAGAGCATGACCAGAAAAAAGAAGGGAAATTCTGCGAATAAAAAGGAACCGGATTCTGTTCACTCCTCCGCTGTTTATCAAAAAAATGAGAAAGGAGAATGGGTGGTCCGCAATCCGCTGCTTGAAAAGGACGAAGATTGAATTCTTCCGGCCTTTTTCACCTTTTTCATGACCTAATCTCCTCTCAAGAAAAATCAGGCCATTATTATGACTTATTTTCTCCTCCTTTACGGTTAGATTCTACATGATTCGATTCTATTGACAAAAGCGAAAAAATGTCGTAAACAATGGAATGAAATTAGGAGGAGATTTGAAAAAAACAAAAACAATGCTATCAACCTTGACTAGCCTCCTTTTTTTGAGTTCCTTTGGACTGTTAAATGGACTCAATCTGAACGGTCTTGGATCCCGGGCTGTAGCGAGGGGCGGCGCGTTTGTTGCATTGGCCAATGATATTAGTGCTGTTTATTGGAATCCTGCTGGCATTGCTCTATTTGACCAAACAATTGCAGGTATAGTGACTGTCTCCCATAGTTTCGGAAAAAAATAAAGGATTCTGGAATAAAAAAGAATTTTTAATTTGATTTGGAACGTAAGGGCCAGAGAGGTGTTTTGTTCTTCTCTTGCCTTTTTTCTATCAATTGACTTTTAAAGATGAATATACACAAAGCTGTTATCCCGGCGGCCGGATTTGGAACCCGGTTTCTTCCTGCCACCAAGGCTTTACCAAAGGAAATGATCCCTGTGGTCGACAAACCCATCATTCAGTATGGTGTGGAAGAGGCCGTAATGTCTGGTATCAGAAATATTGCTGTGATCACCAGCCGGGGCAAGATGACCATGGAGGACCACTTCGACAGCAGCCCCGAACTAGAGTTGTTTTTGGAAGAAAAAGGAAAAAAAGATCTGCTCGAGGATGTGAGGTCAATTTCCCGTCTTGCAGAGTTCTGTTTT
>JAUWVG010000488.1 GCA_030617525.1 Candidatus Aminicenantota bacterium
AACACAAATTTATAGCTGATAGCCTTAACATTAATAAGGGAAGCAAAGTGCTTGATATGGCTTGTGGTTGGGGACCTTTTTCCAAATATATTACCAAGGAAAGGGAGGCGACATGCATTGGCTTAACCTTGTCACAAGGACAAGCAGAAGCATGTCAAAAAAATGGATTGAATGTTTTAGTGAAAGATTGCCGATATGTAAAACCAGACGACTTCGGAATGTTTGATGCCATCACCTGCATTGGAGGATTAGAACATTTTTGTTCTGTTGAAGAATGGAAAGAGGGTAAGCAAGAAAAAATATATTTCGATTTTTTTCAAACACTTTACAATCTATTACCAAGCGGAGGAAGATTTTATATGCAAACGATGACTTTTAGTAAAAACATGATTGATTTTGAAGATTTAGATGTAAATGCTAAAAAAGGATCTGCCGCTCATGTTTGTGCATTAATGGCTAAAGAATTCCCTGGTTCGTGGCTTCCGTATGGCCCTGAAATGGTGACAAGAAATGCTGAACCTAATTTTAAATTGATTTCTCAAAGCAGCGGGAGGTTAGATTATATAGAGACAATCGGCCAATGGAGAAAGAAGTTCAGAAAATTTAATCTGAAAAAGCATTGGCTGTACCTATCTCTTATTCCTAAATACATAACAAATAAAGAATTTAGACATCAAGTCGCTATATTCAGAATTAGCCCCAACAGAGTGTGTTTTGAACAAGAGATAATGGACCACTTCAGGTTGGTATTTGAAAAAATATAGCCGTGGATGTTTTCAGAGGTTGTGGAGTTTGTATTTCTTTATAACATACGTGTCATCGTCCGCTGTCTCTATGAAATAGAAAAAATCTCCGGAATAAGTCGCCGGCTTAAATCTGTATCGCGGAGGGGAGAGGTTTTTTGACGAGCTGAAGCCTAAAATTCATAATTTCCATATGTGAGACTTTTCTTCTCCAGGCTTATGCCCATAGTTTTCTCCAACTGTGAGACCGCAATCTTGTAGGCGATAAGGCCTTGTATCTCTTGAGACTTGGCATCAGCCAGGCTTTGTTGGTGCTGAAAAAGCCATTCGGAGCTCTGGACGAGCCCCAACCTGTACCGCTGCTCTTCGACTTCTACCTTTTTTTCCATCATCTCTCTGTAACGTGTTGAGGATGCCATCTCCTGCTCGCTGTTCCGCAGAGTCTTAAAAATTCCTAAAAGTTCATAATAGACGGCCTTTTCCTGTCGATCTTTTTCAATCAGGTTTTTTTCCTCTTCCAGTTTGGCCTTGGCATAACCGGCCCGGGAAAAAATGCTCTCAAGAGGAATAGTCAACTGGAGCTGGATTCTCAAATCCGGGTATTTCCCTCTTAAAATTTCCTTAAAGGCATCCCACCGCGTGCTTTCTTCCTGGCCCACAATGACGCCTGACAAGGGATTGTCATCCTGGTAGAGAAATCTCACTCCCCCTTGTCCCCAATAGGACAGTCTAAAATCCAGGTCGAGCTGGGGAAGCAGTTGATTCCTTTGATACCTTATAGCCAGGTTTGAATTTTCCAGCTCCTTCTCGATCCTGACAATATTAGGATTTCGTTCCAGACTGACCTCCAAAGCCTCTTCAAATCGAATTGTGGGTTTCTCGAGAGAGGGTAAATCGAGGGGAACAATCGTTTTTATAGAGCCCGTTCCATCCGGAGATAAATTCAAAAGAGCTTTGAGCTGATCTTCGTAGGTCTCCAACTGGGTTCGGGCACTCAGCACCTGGCCTTCATATCTGACAACTTCAGTCTCAGCACTCAGCAGATCGATAGCCGATTTTGTTCCGATCCGGACCGCTTCTTGGGTGTTCTTCAGCTGGCGAGTGCTCTGATCTAAGGCCAATTGTCGCACTTTAAGATTTTCATGGGCTTTGACCAGGTTCCAATAGGCTCGTTCCACTTCAAACACTTTTTCGTTGATGATGTTATTTAGGTCCAGAATAGAAATATCTACCTGGTTTTTCGCTCTTTTGATATCGTATCTGTTGATATTTGGACCAAAATTTTTCAGCAGAGGTTGATTGAATGTTAATAAAATTTGGTTGTTATACGTCGGGTTTATGGAATTAAATTTACGCGTCGAATCCGTTGTCGTGTTAAAGTAGTATATAAATAAATCTCCTCCTGTGACGATCCTATTAGTTAAATAAAAGTTATATTGAGATGTATCCCGTTTGTAATTGGTCCCTTCCAGCGACCAGCTTCCGATAACATTCGAATTTTGATTAAAATAATTCAAATTCAGTTTAGGGATAAAGATTTCTCTTGCCTGGATTACAGAAACCTCTGAAATCTCCGGATTAAACGCCTGAACTTTTATGTCCAGATTGCTCTCCAAGGCTTTGAGGATACAGTCCCTGAGAGACAATTCGATTTTTTCTATCTTTGGCTCTTGAGTGAACGCAAGAGATATCAACAAAAGGGACATGGAAATTATTGTTATTTTTCTCTTCATTGTTTCCTCCTACTTCTCCTCTATTCGAATGCGGGCGTCGTGGGCAAGTGTAAAATGGCCCTCAATGAGGACCTGTTCGCCCTCCATGACACCTTCCCCCTGCCTTTCAGCAGGCAAAATTTCAGCATATTCTTCATTTTCTAATCCGGTCTGGACATACCGCCATTTTGCCAGTCCTTCCTCATGGACAAAAACGAGTT
>JAUWVG010000221.1 GCA_030617525.1 Candidatus Aminicenantota bacterium
CTTCAAAGTCTTTGACCAGGCCGCCCTCATACTCAATGGTGGTGAGACCTCCCGTTGATCCGGGGACAAACAGGGTGACAGTCCCGTTTGTAAATCCATGTGAAATCACTTTTTGATCGACCGCACCCGTCAAATCATGCATATCACAAAAGCCGCTTGTGGAAAAACTCAGTTCATCGCTTAAAACCTTCATTGTTATCCTCCTCTCTCATAATAAAGTAATAGAAGGGAGTTTTCAATTTTCTAAAGTTGATTGAAGGAGCATGCTTGGATAGAATGAGGGAAGAAAAAAATTCTAAAAAACCAATTAAATTTGATACCGGAGGGAGAGTATGAAAAAAATGAAGAGAATCTTTTTTATTTCTGTTCTTTTTTTAAGCTCCAATATGTTCTTGAATCCCGTCTTTGCAGATACCAACGAAGACACACTGCATAAAAAAGCCGTAGTCTGGGATACCCATAACGATCTCGCCTACAGGGTGCTCTATGAAGGGCTGGATATCGGCAAGCCCCTCCCGGCCGGGCATGTAGACATTCCGAAATTAAAAGAAGGTGGTGTCGATGTTCAGGTTGTTGCCTGTTTTGTGCAGAATTTTCTCTATCCAGACAAATGCGACGAGCAGGCATTAGAACTTATTCTAGCGATGAAAAAAGCTATCGAGGACAATTCGGACTCCGTTGAACTGGCCCGGACAGGATCAGACGTAGAACGGATAATAAAGGCAGGAAAAATCGCGATGCCGCTGGCCATTGAGGGCGGCCATGCGATCGAAGACAATCTCGATACCCTCCGAAAATTCTCAGAAATGGGTGTGTCGTCTATGACACTCACGCATAATATAACTCACGGTTGGGCGGATTCCAGCGGAGACAAACCTAGATGGAATGGATTAAACGATCTAGGCAGAATGGTGGTCAAGGAAATGAACCGGCTGGGAATGGTCATCGATGTCTCTCATGTCTCAGATGAAACTTTTTTTGACGTGATCGAAACAACCAAAGATTCTGTGATATTTTCTCATTCAGGATGCAGAGCCCTAAATCCGCATCACAGAAATGTCAGCGATGATATGCTCCGGGCTCTGAAAAAAAACGGAGGAGTGATAGGGATTGTATTTGTTCTCCCTTTCCTGACACCCGAATACAACCAAGCAATGGGGGAACTTTCAGCCATCAGCCGCCCATGGTTTAATAAACTTCCGCCGATTGAGGATTTAGACGTCCGGATTGCCTTTGAACATCTCACATTGAGCCAGAATTGGCCGATGTACAACCTGCCAACCATCGAGGATGTCCTCGATCATATCGATCATGCGGTCGAAATTGCAGGTGTGGATCATGTGGGTCTTGGAGCGGACATGTATCCCAGAACTCCCTCCCCTATTGGCATCCGTGGAGTCCAAGATTATCCCAACATCACACAAGGCCTGAAAAAACGCGGTTACACTGACGAAGAGATCCTAAAAATATTAGGCGGTAACTTCCTCCGAGTCTGGAAACAGGTCACCAATAAATAAAGATTTGACCCTGCAGAATAATTAAGAAGTTGTCAACGAAATCGGGATTCGTTCCGTTTTGATTTATGAAGGAAATACTATGAATGAAACAGAAATCGTGCAGATGGCTCAACAGGGTGACACCAGCGCCTTCCGGCAGCTCTTTGAGGAAAACAAGCGCAGAGTTTTCACGCTCGCTTTCCAGTACACCAAAAACAAAGAAGATGCCGAAGATATCCTTCAGGAAACGTTCATCAAGGCGTTCCATTCTCTCAACAAATTCAAAGCTCAAGACGATACGAATTTTTCCTCCTGGCTCTACAGGATCGGCATCAATGCCAGCATTGACCATCTGAGGAAAAATAAAATGAAAAAAGACAACTATATCGACTCCGATCAGCTCCCCAGTATCTCTTCCGACGACGGATTCAGCCAGCCTGAACACGCTATAAGAATCAAAGAGATCCGCACAAAACTCGACCTGACCCTTAGCCAGCTGCCAAAGGGACAGCGTATGGTTTTTATCCTCCGCCACTACCAGCAGCTGTCTGTCAAAGAAATTGCCGACACCATGAAATGTTCGGAAGGGAGTGTTAAAAAACAACTGTTCCGGGCGTTTCAAATGATAAAAAAACGCTTTAAAAGCCTCTTTCCGGAGGACAATTATGAAATGCAATAAATTCAGGGAAAACATCGTGCTCGACCTTTACGGCGAGCTGGACAACAAAGAAAAGGCCGAACTGGAAGAGCATATCCAAGCGTGTGCAGAATGCGCTAAAGACTATGAGTATTCAAAGAGTGTTTTCCAGGCACTGGAAGACGCCGAGACTGAAGACATTCCCGAGCCCGCATGGGATTCCAACTGGGGAAAAATCAATCTGGCAATCCGGGATAAACCCAAACCGCAGCCATTGTTTGGACTTTCTCCCAAATGGACCTATGCAGCAGCGGGTGTCACACTCGTTTTTATTCTTGGGATTTTTACGGGCCGTTTCTGGCTCCCGCAAAAACAGGCAGGGCCTATCTCGGCCGAACTGTCCCAGGAATATATCCAAAGGACTCTCGCTCAGCACTTTGAAAATATCAAGCCCGTACTGGTCGAAATGGCCAACTATACGGCACAAGATAATGGGAACGGCACCGTTCTGCTGGACAAGGCAGCCATGGAAAACCTTATTATCCAGAACATCCTTCTCAAGAGTCTTATCTCAGGGAAAAATCCGACAGCCGTTCAGATCCTTGAAGATGTGGACCTCGTCCTCAGAGAATTGGCGAACATAGACGAAGGAGACTCCGGGACAAAGTCGATGATCAAGAAACTCATCGACGATAGGGAGATCCTTGTCAATATGAAAATACTACAACATATGTAAGGAGACATAAAATGAAGACAAAAAAGATGACAGCCGTTATTCTTGCCGTTTCACTTTTCTGCGGCGGCATTCTTCTGGCCCAGAAGGAAGACAAAGCCAAGGAGATGTACGAAACAGCAAGAAAGCTCGTCTACGAAAAAAACTATGAACAAGCTATTAACTGGTACAAAAAGCTTATGCAAGAGTATGCCCAGAGCGCATATGTGGATGATTCCATGTACTGGCTGGCCTACGCCCAGTACATGTACAGCAGAAATTTAGACAGCATGGAAATCCAGCTGAGGGAAAAAGAAAGAGCCCTCCAGCAGCTCAACAATCTTATTAAATCGCATGAAGAAAGCAAATGGATCGACGATGCAAAGCAACTGAGGATCGAAATCGCCGAAGACCTGGTGCAAAAAGGGCTCGAAAACTACCGTGTCTTCATCAACGGCAGTTTGATGGGATTGGAAGGGCTCGAAAGCCTGGAAGCCCTCCAGGGTTTAGCTGGCCTTGAAGGATTGGAGGGGCTGGAAGGGCTTGAGGCGTTGGGCAGCTTAAAAGGCCTCGAAGCCCTGGAAAGCCTTGATGCAGCCGCAGTCCTGGACAATCTCTATGTCCTTGGAGGAGAAAAACATGGAGAAGAGGAAGACCCCGAAATTCAGTTAAAGCTTGTAGCCCTCAACGCGCTGATGAACATGGACGAGGAAAAAGCCTTCCCGATCCTGGTTAAAATCGTCCAGGAGGACGAAAGTCCTAAGCTCAGAGAACAAGCCATCTTCATACTCAGCCGGTCTAAAAAATCAGAGGTGATCCCCCTCCTCGTTGAACGGGCTACAACCGACCCGGAAACAAAAGTTCGCGAGCAGGCCGTGTTCTGGCTGGGTCAGAGGAAAAGCAAGGAAAGTATGGATGCCATTTTAAAGATCTATGATTCCCAAACGGACACAAAGATCAAAGAACAAGTTATCTTTGCCCTCGCACAGCACGCCAAGAGCTCCAATGACGACAGGGCCTGGAAAAAGCTGATTGCTATCGCCGAAACCGACAAGGACATTAAAGCCCAGGAGCAGGCTATTTTCTGGATCGGACAGACCAAGGGAAAATCCTCCCCGGAAATTCTGATCGATATCTACGATAAGGGAGTCCCCCGGAAAGTCAAAGAACAGTTGATCTATTCTCTCTCTCAGACTAAAAACGATGCCGCCTATGACAAACTGGTTCAAATCGCCAAAGAAGATCCTGATGTCAAAACCAAAGAAACCGCCATCTTCTGGATCGGACAGATGAGGAAAGATGAACGAGGGCTGGAGACTTTAATAGACATCTATAACACTTCAAGCAGCACCAAAGTTAAAGAAAGCCTGATCCACGCTTTCTCTCAAAACAAGAGCACAAAGGCTAAGGATAAGCTTTTGGACATTGTAAAAAACGATACGGATGAAAAAGCCAGGGAGCAGGCCATCTTCTGGATAGGACAGGTCAAATCTGACAAAACTCTTGATGTGCTGGGAGATATCTACGCCAAAACAGACAGCAAGAAGGTGAAAGAACAGATTATCCATGCATACGCTCAGAACAAAAGCAAAAAAGCGATTTTGGGACTCATTGAGATGGCCAAGGGAGAAAAAGATTTCGAGATGAAAAAATCGATTATCTTCTGGCTCGGCCAATCCAAAGATGAAGCGGCCATCAAGTATCTCACAGAAATCCTCAAGTGATTTGTTTCAATGGAATCAACAAGGAAAAATAGGACTATGAAAAAATCAAATAAAACAATCCTGGGGACGGCTGCGGCCGTCCTCTATTTGCTGGCCGTACTGCCTGTTTTGGGTGTGGCTGCCGAAGTGACCTTTAAAGGAGATGTGACATATCTGGACAAGGACAACCTCTCTCTCGAGAAAAAATTCGAATCGGCCTTCAAAACATTCAGGCAGGGAAAGAAATTCGACACCTATTTTACCGGCTATATCTATATCAGCCGTCACTATATCCGTTTTGGAAATGAAGGAACTTCCGGAGAACCTTACAAACTTTACATTGAAAAAAACAAAATCAAGATCCGGAGGACCAGGACAAAAGGTTACAGCATGACCTCTGACGCAGGAAAAAAGGACCAATCACCCACCGGAGTCATCTTCCTCCACAGTGCAGCCAATGGAGAGATCCTCGATTCGAGTCACATCGATCTGGAAGAAACTTTTACGGTTGAGGATTATCCACTCTACTGGTTTGGAGAGGCCAACCAAAATGAGAGTTTTAAATTTCT
>JAUWVG010000299.1 GCA_030617525.1 Candidatus Aminicenantota bacterium
CTTCAAAGTCTTTGACCAGGCCGCCCTCATACTCAATGGTGGTGAGACCTCCCGTTGATCCGGGGACAAACAGGGTGACAGTCCCGTTTGTAAATCCATGTGAAATCACTTTTTGATCGACCGCACCCGTCAAATCATGCACATCACAAAAGCCGCTTGTGGAAAAACTCAGTTCATCGCTTAAAACCTTCATTGTTATCCTCCTCTCTCATAATAAAGTAATAGAAGGGAGTTTTCAATTTTCTCTTGGACGCATCTTTATTTCCGTGATTTATTTAGAGTTCTGGGAAGATGATGGAAAAATTACTGAAGAAAAAATCTGAAGAGGATGGAAAAAGCGACATCCGAGGATTTAGCCTTCTCGATTCGTTCAACGAGGGTAGCCGATTTCTTCGGCCGCTGAGTATGTCTGAGCACGGGATGGATTAAGAAAAGTGGTACGTGTCCTCTTGGAAATTCTCTCTTTAGTAAGCAAGTTTTACGCGCGGAGTTACGGAGGCGCCGAGAGGAACGATGAGGGAATGGCGTTAAAAATCCGAGTGGAGCGCTTCCACCTTTTCAGATTTTATCTAGCGTGATTTCGTATCACTTTTTTGAACTCGATCTTGAAATCACGGAAATTGTGATGCTTTCTACTGAGCATGTGTGTTGATTTAAGGCGGGGAAAAAGAGTACACTTCAATGAAGATACACTCAGGAAAACGACCTTGAACACACACAAGAAAACAAGAAAACTCGAAAACGCTCCATTTCGCCATAAAGACTTCTTCATCCAGCACTTCGGAAGGGATGTTTATGCCGTGGGCGGTTTTGTTCGGGACCTTCTTCTCAATCCCCTCATGAAAGATGCAAACAATGTCGATATCCTGATCACTCATCACTCCATCGAAAAGATTGTAGAAACACTCCAAACTTTTGGAAAGATCGATCTGGTAGGGAAAAGTTTCGGTATTATCAAATTTGTGTTGGAAGATCGGACCTACGATATTGCACTGCCGAGAACAGACTCTCCGAAAAAAACAACAATCCGGGGACACAAGGACTTTGTCATTATGGCTGATCCGGAAATACCCATCGAAAAGGATTTGGAAAGGCGGGACTTCCGGTGTAACAGCATTTCATTAAGGCTTTTTGACAATGAAATGTTTGATCCTTTTAATGGAGAAAAGGATATAGAAGATAGTATCATCCGGCTGACAAATCCAACCGCTTTTCCTGAGGATCCTCTACGGGTTTTTCGCGCTGCCCGGTTTGCCTCAGTTCTTGGTTTTTCGGTGGACCCGGAAATTTATGTTGCCTCAAAAGACATTGATTTAACGGGCTTGAGCATAGAGCGAATCAACGAAGAATTGTTCCGGATTCTTCTCGAGTCCTCTCAACCATCAATAGGTCTTGAAGAATTATTCAAGCTGAGCACTCTGCGCCAGATCTTTCCTGAACTCTACAGACTCTCTCTTTCTATCCAGGACTCTGTCTTTCACCCTGAAAAAGACTCCTTCGGTCATCATACAGTGTGGCAGCACACAAAAATCACCGTAGACCAGGCAAAAAGACTGGCAAAAAGTTTCAAACTGGATCACGAAAAAGAGCTGGCCCTTCTGTTTGCCGCCCTGTTCCATGACGTAGGCAAGGCCGCCACGGCCAGATGGGAATTTAAACGGGGGAGGATGGCCATCACCAACTATGGACATGACATCACCAGTGCAAACATAACAAAAGAAGTTTTAGACCGACACAAAATCCACTCATGGAGAGGGCATGATCTGAGAAAAACAGTTTTATCCCTCATCAAAACGCATCACCGGGCTTCTGAGCTTTGGCAGAATCGGGACTCGGTCACAAAAAAAGCGTTCAACCGACTGGCCGCAGACGTACACGGAGAGATTGAACTTGTCGCTCTGCTGGACGCAGCCGATAGAGCCGGAAGGAATGAAGACCCTATACAAGGTATAGATCAAGAGGGCAAATGGCTCTTGAACAAATTTGAAGAGTTGAATGTTTCAAAAAAAACTATCCAACCATTAATCTTCGGGCGGGATCTGATCGATTTAGGAATTTCGCCAGGCCCTGAGATGGGAGCAATCTTGAAAAAGCTGTATCAACTTCAACTAGACAACGAGTTCGAAACCAAGGCCAAAGGTTTAATCCTGGCAAAAAAAATCATAAATGAGGACAAACTATGAAAATACTCATCGCCGGCGGAGCCGGGTACATCGGGTCCCACACCGTTCAAGAGCTCATCCTTGATGGTTATGACGTTACTGTTTTTGACAATTTTTCGACAGGAAAAAGAGATTTTCTCCCTAGTGTTCGTATATTTGAAGGCGATTTGATGGATAAAAAATCAATAGAAGAAGCGTTCGACAAAACCGATTTTGATGCTGTTCTCCACTTCGCGTCCCTCATCGAGGTTGGAGAATCGTATGCTAATCCTAGTAAATATTACACTCACAATCTTTTTAGCAGCTTGAATCTTCTGGATGTTATGCTCAAAAAGGGTGTTAATAAATTTATTTTTTCTTCAAGCGCTGCTGTTTACGGCAATCCTGAAACTTCTCCAATCTCTGAGGATCACCCCCTCCGTCCCATCAATCCCTATGGGCAGACCAAATACTTCGTAGAGAAAATTCTCGAGGATTATGACAGAGCCCACGACTTAAAATTTATTTCCCTCCGCTATTTTAATGCTTCCGGAGCGGATCCAGAGGGTCAGAGAGGAGAGGTCCATAATCCTGAAACACATCTCATCCCAAACATACTGCTGTTTCTTTTGGATAAACGAGACAGTTTTTTTCTTTACGGCACCGATTTTCCTACACCTGATGGAAGTGCCGTAAGGGATTACATCCATGTTAAAGATCTTGCCAAAGCCCATGTTCTTGCCCTAAAAAGACTTTCTTTGAAACCCGAAAGTGAGTTTATCAATCTTGGAACGAATAAAGGATATTCTGTTCTCGAAATCATAGACAAGGTCGAACAAATCACAGGGAAACCGGTCAGATACACAACAAGTCCAAGACGACTTGGGGATCCCCCGGTTCTGCTTGCATCAAAAGACAAAGCCGAACGCCTCCTTGGCTGGACTCTCGAATATTCAGATATCGAAACTATTATCCAGACCGCCTGGAACTGGCACTCCAAACTCTAACCATATCTTCTAGCAAATAATGAAGGATTTCTATTTCCGTGATTATTTTAAGAGTTCTGGGAAGATGATGGAGAAATCCGTATCGGAGGACGAGCGGGCATGGTTCATCTCCCGCGAGGGAGATGAGAGTGAGGACGGAGATCGAGTGAGTTTTCCTCGCTGGGGAAAACGCAACGTGGTTTCTTTTCACTTTACAGAACTCATTCTTGAAATCGCAGAAATGGAAATGCTTCATTATTCATTATATTGACTCTCTACCCTGAAAAATGCTACCTTAAGTGGTGATGAAAAATAAAAAACACACACATTTATTGTATATCAGTGTCCTGATTGCAGCATCGGTAATCATGCTCGGGAGCTGTGCGACTCTGGAAAAACCGGCACAGGAACCTCCTGCAGAAACCGTTCAACAGCCCCAACAGGTCGAACTCAAGGCCAAAATCCCAGAAGAAGAAAAACAGCCTCCGATTGAAGAATCCACCGTTAAAGAAGAAGTGCCCCAACAGACCGTTCAGGAAAAGAAGATTGAGAAGATTGATCCTTCGGATAAGCTAGACGAAGCCCTGAACGACTACAATGAAGCTCAATATGCATGGGAACGGGGAGATTTAGATACGGCTTTAGAGGCATTGGATGAAGCCTATCGACTTATTCTCGAAATTGAACTCCCTCCGGATTCACTGCTGAACCAGGATAAATACAACCTTCGCCTGCTCATCGCCCAGCGTATTCAGGAAATCCATGCTTCACAGCAGACGGCTATTCACAACAACCACAAATCCATCCCTCTCGAAGAAAATAAACATGTTTTAGCTGAAATCAAGAGTTTCCAGAACCGCGAAAGGAAGGACTTCGAAGCTTCATACAAACGATCGGGCCGATACAGGGAAATGATTTTGGAGGAGTTGACAAAAGAAGGACTGCCTGAACAGCTGGCATGGATGCCCATGATCGAGAGCTGGTTCAAAGTCAACGCCTATTCCAGAGCCCGAGCTCTTGGTCTATGGCAGTTCATTGCTTCGACGGGATTACGGTTCGGTCTCAAAAGAGACGAGTGGATTGATGAA
>JAUWVG010000175.1 GCA_030617525.1 Candidatus Aminicenantota bacterium
AAAGAGGAGACGGAAACTTTATGGCAGGACATTCCCACTTCCCAATGGACAATCAAATCCAACATACACAGCGGTCTGCTCCATTATCTTCGTGATGACAATCTTGACACACGATGGAGCACGGACAGGTTGAAAAAAACAGGTGATTATATCCAACTCGAGCTTGATCACGCTTTAGACGAGATAAAAATCTCTCTCCATCTCGGTTCTTCAGCCAACGATTTTGCCATTGATCTTAAGATCGAAGTCTCCAAAGATGGTGAGGAATGGATGGAGATCGAAAAGGGATATTCGATATCAGAGTTTTTAGAAAAACTTTTCGAAGCTCCGGATGATCTGGTTCAAAATATCTATATCTCTGAGGAAGAGACAAAATTTATCAAACTGACCCATCTAGGAAACTCAAGATGGTTTTGGTGGTCAATCGCCGAACTCAATATATTTAAACCTCTTCTTTAAACAAATGTTCAGGAATTACATCCCGAATAAAGACTTCTTCTTCTCTTTCGGCTCTCCTGATAATTGAGGACTTATTCCCAGAGACCAAAACTGAAGCAGGTCTGGGCATGGCATTAAAATTATTCATGGACACTTCCTGATAAGCTCCTGTGTCCAACAAAGCCAGGATATCCCCGACTTCGACATCGGGAACGAGGACTGTGGGCATTAGACGGTCTCCATAGCAGCTCCGCCCGTCGATGTCCGCTTTTCCTGTCATCTCAGCCTCTGTTTTATTGGCAAACACATAATCGTGAAGATGGTGCTCTAACCGTCCTCCCGTAAACCAAAATTCTGTCGTGTCCACAATAATGACTGTCCATCGAATCGGAGACGTCAGACGCTTGATATTTCTAACAGTTGTCAGATGGATCCCTGCATCCCCGTGAATGGCCCGACCGGGCTCTATTTGAAGCAAAAGCCCATCGGTCTTAATCCCATGTTTGAGGAGTTCCTCTTGGAGAGTTGAAGTGCAGACTTCAGCATAATCCTCAACCGTTGGTGCAGATTTCTGGTTCGGTTTGCTGACAATAGGGTCGATCAATTTTGCCAGAGTTTTATAGCGGATATCACTCCCCAAAACCTTAAGTCCCTTGGATATGGCATGAAGAGCCCCGAGCTGCAGAGGATCACTGTAATGCGTCATAGCATTAAAGGGATCCCTTGGAACGGGAAAGCCACCTCCGATATCGATCTCTTCCGGCTGATACCCATTCAAATTCTTACACACCAAACCCAGATCTCGAGCAAAAGCTTTCATCTGTTCCTTCCAGTACAAAGTGGAGGGATGATGACGTCCATGATGTTCATGAAATCCAACCAGTTCAACGTTTTTCATCTTTAAAATCTTTTGTCCGATCTCTATGACCTTCTCAAGGGAGAGCCCGCCTTTATACACTAAAGCAGCGATATCGGTAGGCACAAGCCCTTCTGCTGAAAAGTCGGTGTGACGGATAAATCCAGAAATAGCTGGCTTTAGTCGAAGACGAACTTTGGCAGTGATGTCTAGCTCAGAGGTCGCTTTGGCGATCATATCAACCTCTTCCTCGCTGTCAATGGTGATCCGTACTCCTGTTTTCACACATTTATAAATGTGCTCTTCATCTTTTGGTACACCATTGACAGAAATAATCTGGGGATCAAACCCGGCCTCTAGAGCCACAGACAATTCACCCGGTGAATAGATGTCACATCCGCAGTTTTCCTCGGCCAAAATCCGCTGGATCGCTGTTATCCAGTTAGCCTTAGCCGCGGGTAGAATTTTAACAGGCCCATTCTGCCATCCCTTCTGAAATGCTTTCTGGAAACGGCGGACATTGCGCCGGATCTGGTCTTCTGAAAAAACGAACAGAGGAGATCCATAGCGTTTGATCAGTTCAACTGTATCTAAATTTTCAATAAAAAGATGCCCATTCCGTGTAGAAAGGCAGTCATCAATCTTTCCATTTGTTTTTTTCATTTGTTTTCCCTTCTTCATCTAAATCATACTTTTTTTTCACATTTTTACAAAGCATAAGTAACCCTATTTCCGTGATTTCAAGAACGAGTTCTGTAAAGTGATGAGAAATCACGCGTAGTTTTCCCCAGCGTGGAAAACTCGCTCGATTCCGTTCCTCTCTCTCATCTCCCCGTGAAGGAGATGAACCATGCCCGCTCGTCCTCCATACGAATTTCTCCATCATCTTCCCAGAACTCTAAAAAAATTACGGAAAATAGGGATGCCTTAAGCTGTACTATTTGACATTAGACCTCTTTTTTAATATTTATCTCTTTATCAGGAAAGGAGAAATCATGAAAAAGGGAATTCTAATCAGTTTGATACTTTGTTTATTGGTGAGCACATGCCAAAAAAATCAAAAAGAGGATAATATTATGTCATATCATAAGGAACTGCAGTTTTTAAAATCATATGTCGATGTGATTGAGTTATCGGACAGTACGGGAACATCCAAGCTGATCGCCGTTCCTGCCTGGCAGGGTCGTGTCATGACCAGCACAGCCGACGGAGACAACGGCCTCAGCTTCGGCTGGATCAATCATGAACTCATTGCCAGCGGAGAATTACAGGAACACATCAATGTGTTTGGTGGAGAGGACCGGTTCTGGATGGGCCCGGAAGGAGGTCAGTTTTCCATCTTTTTTAAAGGACAAGATCCATTTGATCTCGAACACTGGCAGGTTCCTCCAGTCATCGATACTGAATCCTACAACGTCATTGAGCAGCATCAAGATCGTGTTGTGTTTGGCCAGCATTTCCATCTCGTCAATTATTCTGGCTCTGAATTGGATGGAGACATAAAACGAGAAGTCAAGTTGATGAGTGACGTTGAGATCGCCGGTATTCTCGATATAGACATTCCAGAAGACACTCTCAAAATTGGATATGTATCCATCAATACAATCACAAACACAGGAGAAAACCCCTGGACAAAGGAGACAGGACTCCTTTCCGTCTGGATACTGGGCATGTTCACACCATCACCTAATACAACGGTTGTCATTCCCTTTAATGAAGGAGAGGAGCAGGAACTTGGCCCGATAGTCAACGACACATATTTCGGGAAAGTCCCCGATTCCCGAATGAAGATCAAGGATGGATTCGTTTTTTTTAAAGGAGACGGACTGCACCGGAGTAAAATCGGGCTATCCCCTCAAAGAAGCAAACCAATCCTCGGGAGTTACGATGCCAATGACCGGGTGCTGACAATTGTCACCTACACCAAACCTGCCAACGTGACGGATTATGTCAATTCCATGTGGAACCTCCAAGAAAATCCTTTTTCTGGAGATGTTGTCAACAGCTACAATGACGGCCCCCCTGAGCCCGGTGCAAAACCTCTAGGGCCTTTTTATGAACTTGAAACCTCATCCCCCGCCGCCGCTTTGAGTCCGGGGGAATCTTTGACTCACGAAAACTGGACCTTTCATTTTCAAGGCTCAGAAGAAGATCTGGATAAGATTTCCAGGAAATGTCTCGGAGTCAGCCTCGAGACCATTAAAGCCGCCTTAGAAATGGCAACAGAAGTTCCTGTGGAATCTAAGGAGCCCGGTCGGCTGACGGTCGAGGGGGCCGATCTGAGGGGACATGATATTTTCAATGCAGAAACTGGAGAGAAAGTGGGCATGCTCAGCAATACAAACAGCACAGCTGAACTCCCCGCCGGCATTTACAATGTGACCGTGGGAAATACAACATGGAAGAGCATAGAAGTCATAGGAGGTGAAACCACCGTCCTTAGACCTGGTTGGTTGGAGGTTAAAAATGCTTCCTTCCGAGGTCATATGGTTCTGGATGCAGAAACTGAAGAGGAGCACGGTCAAATCAGCAGCCTTGCAAGTTATCTGACTTTAATGCCCGGAGACTACAAAGTGTCTTTTGGGAGCCTTTTTTGGGATATTAAAATCGAGGAAGGCAAGACTCTGACATTAAATCCTGGAACCGTCACTGTTGATGGAGCAAGCTATCGTGGACATACCATAAAAACTAAGAGCGGCAAGAATGTCGGATATGTTAGCAATACGGCCTCTACAATC
The DNA here is from genome assembly GCA_030617525.1 of Candidatus Aminicenantota bacterium. Taxonomy (GTDB): domain Bacteria; phylum Acidobacteriota; class Aminicenantia; order Aminicenantales; family Aminicenantaceae; genus JAUWVG01. The sequence continues at coordinate 4,033 of JAUWVG010000175.1, forward strand.
ACTCTCCCCCCAGGGGATTATACAATTGAAGTTGGAGGCAAAATAATCCCTTTTACATTAAAAGAAAACCAACACTTAACTTTCGAGGAAAAAAATGCCGCCAATTGATATAATCTTGTTAACAAACAAAGTGATGTATGAGATACCGCTAAATATCATGCTATCAAGTCGATATTTTTAAAGAGAAATAAAAGTGCCGGCAGTTTTTATGAATACTAGAAATAGGAGCAGGCGCCTACATAGCGCTCTTTATAGAATTTGTTGGAGAGGGAATCCATGCGGATAGTTTTTTTTCTGCCAGGCGCATGGATAAAGAGATCGTTTCCTGCATAAATGCCGACATGACTCACAGTCCTTCCCGGGACTGTTTTAAAGAATACGAGATCGCCAATCTGCAGGTGATTCTTTTGAATGAGTTTTCCACTTCTGTACTGTTCCCGTGACGTGCGGGGCAGACTGAAGCCGTTTAGATGGTACACGGCCAAAGCAAGCCCGCTGCAGTCAAAACCTTCCTCGGGTGACGCGCCCCCCCATGTATAGGGATAGCTAATAAAATTCCGGGCTGCAGCCAGCAACCTCTCCCGGAGTGAACTTTCATTCCAAGCTTGACTTCCTGTCGAAGAATATTCTCTTGGCGGAACGATAAAATAATCACTGATGACATTTTTATTCAGCAGCCTTTTCGCTCTAATATCAGCTTTTTTTCGGGTAGAATAATTTCCCATACGGACCTTGAACAATCCTGACTCATGAACAAAATAAAACGCATCATAACCCTGTTGGTTCAATGCAGCAGTCATCCTGATAGCATTGTCCACAATGGAAAAAGCACCAGTCTGGATGGTGTAGCCTAGAAGAGCAGGGCCAGGAGGAAAAGACTTGGACATAGTGTCCGTGTGAACTCGAGCCCGGCATCCCTGCCAAACAAACAGACTCAAGAAGATCAGGATAAAGATCCTCAAGACTAATATATTTTTGTTTAGTTGCCTCATAAGTTCTATTAATTTAGTCGCAATAAATGGATCATTTTGCACAATTTATAAAAAATAATTATTTCTCTACAACCTGAACAAATTTCTAGCGGCGGACAACACTTTTCTTTACAAGAGGCTCCCAGGACTCATCGATCTCCAGAATTTTCACTTGACTAAGATCAGCTGTCCCCAGTCCCAATTGTCCGGCCTTTTCGAGAGTCGGTAATATTGCTGCCGGAAGGAAACTGGAATCATGAATTCCAAGAATCCGCTCGGCGCAGTAGGCATCAACGGCCACCATGTCCCCGCTGAAAACCAGCCTATTGATCCCTTTTTTAATTTGTGCATCTGGTGCAGCCAGAGTCGGTCCATTGCCTATCATAATATGACGGGCATCGACGATTGTGAGCTCCGGATTAATCAATGCCGCTATATCCGCCAATTCTTCGATAAATGCTGTAGAATAATCGGGATTGCGGTGCACATAACCCCGCGTCCCGGAAACCGAACGCCCTTGGAGGGCACCAAAGTTGTTTTTGATGGCACATGTCATGAAGGCACTGCCGTGGCGTTTGAGGTTGCAGAGATTGACAAGGATTGGGGCGTCATAAACCGGAGAAAACACCTTAAAATCCGGCACGGCCGGGCTCCACGTACTTTGCCGCACATTGTAAACACCTGAGGAGGGTGTTTCAAAATTGATCAAATCCGCACCCGATCCTACAACCGCATTTCCAAGGTCCAGTTCTTCATAAATGAGGGTCTGATCTTCTCCACCCTGATCGCCCACACTCACTCGTTCGGCCACATCTTTGAGCAAATAGATGAGCTCGCGTATAGTATCTGGGCTGGACATTGTCGGGTATTGAGGAGAGCCGGAAGCTGATTCGCGCAGCACCAAATTGGGTTTTATCATCACATCCTGGCGTGAAGT
>JAUWVG010000089.1 GCA_030617525.1 Candidatus Aminicenantota bacterium
CTCGGGATTATTGGGCCAAACGGATCGGGAAAAACCACTCTTCTCAAAATGATGAACGGTATTTTTTGGCCTGATAAAGGCAAAATTACAATTAGTGGAAAAACTGGTGCTCTAATCGCTGTAGGATCTGGTTTTCATCTCATGCTCACAGGCCGTGAAAACATCTATATCAATGGCGCGATTTTAGGGCTCTCCAAAAAGGAGGTTAATGAAAAAATAGATGAAATTATTGAATTTGCAGATATTGGGGAATTTATTGATTATCCAGTCAAATTTTATAGTTCAGGAATGTTTATCAGGCTTGGTTTCTCCGTCGCAGTGACCGCAGAACCAGAAATACTTCTCATAGATGAGGTTCTAGCAGTCGGGGACTTAGCGTTTCAAAACAAGAGCTTCCAAAGACTAGGGCAACTGAAGGAAAAGTCAAATGCTGCTGTTTTTGTCAGCCATAATCTCAATCATATCAGAAATTTGTGTGATAAAGTCATGATTCTAAATAGAGGCAAACAATTTTTTTACGGAGATACACAGGAAGCCATTATTGAATACTATAAACTTATAGGAGAAGAAAAACTCCTAAAGATAAAAGAAAAAGGGATTTCATATTTCGAGCACTTCTCATCTGGAGACATCCTTTTTCATAATTCTGGAATTTTTGACAATAATGAATCACAAGTGGACACGATTGCAAAGGGAGAGGATATTGTTTGTTACTTTGATTTTGAGCTCAAAGACTATAAAGAAGAATTGTTTTTTGCAGTTGGGATTCTGGATGAAAATAGAAAAAATTCCATCCTCCAATACAGTCATGACAACAACTTAAGATTCTGTCAGTTATCAAAGGGGAAATACAGGCTGGTCGTCCGGTTCGAAAATCCCAACCTCAGTCCTGGTATTTATTCTTCATCATTTGCGATCAGAGACAAGAAAACAGGAGCTACCTATGAACGAATCATTGGATTGAATCCTTTTTCAATCAGGGGAGAAATCATCCCTCGGGCGACTATACACACAAATAGTCAGTGGAAATTATCAAATTTTTCAGAAAAAAAAAAGACTCTAATATGCGAACATTGATCAGATTAAAAAGGAAGTTATGACACGATTCATTCTTATCTCTCCACAAAGATTGTCATTTAGAGATGTCAACCCGCATTTTAATCATATGGCTTATTCTCTAAGGCGCTATTTTATCGATGAATTTTATGAAAGAAAAATCAAAGGATTTCCAGCAATTTTACATATTCTTGACCTCGGTGGAAAAAAAGAAAAAAAAAGAGGACAGTTCGACATCAACAAACATCAACAAAACGTTATCTATGTGAACATCAATCCAGCATCTTCCCCTAATATTTTAGGCGACGGGTCAGCATTACCTATAAGTGACAATTCAATGGATATCGTCATTTGTTCTGAATTATTAGAACATTCCCCCAATCCCATGACTATCCTTTTGGAAGCATGGCGTGTCTTGAAAGTAAATGGGACACTTTTGGCCAGTGCTCCGTTTCTTTTCAGGATTCATCCAGATCCAATTGATTATGCGAGATATTCAGATTATTTTTGGGGGAATGCATTGAGCGAAATCGGTTTCCAGAGTATCAAGATTGAAAAACAGGGATATTTTTTCAGCGTTTTAGCTGATATGTTCAGGGGTTTAGTCAACCAATTAATAAATGATAATAAAATTCATAATCGTCTTTATACAAAATTCTCAATAAGATTTGTAAGTTGGGCAACAAAAAAAGCATTACATCTTGAAAAAAAACCCTATTTTAGTAGATCCAAATATTTCAAGAGTTATACGACGGGTTTTGGAATTACCGCGCAAAAAAAATAAATCAGGATTATCAAATTGCTTATTTTCAAAAAGCCAATAAAACAGCTAGTATATCTCACTGAAAATAAAGACTGGGTGATTAAATTCAACGGCAACAATATAATAAAGAATATGCCTGTCCATCTTCACCCAAAAATGTTATCCACTTATTCTCGATTCAAAAACAAAATTCTCCATTTTGGATCCAAACACCTTTTTTTCAACTCAGAAGGATTTTTAAAACCCCACCACTCAAATAAGGTCGCCCTGAGCTGGTATCATGTCAATCCAAAAGACAAAGATATTAATACTCTCGATAGGGCAATGGAAAACATTGATATTTTGCACACTTCGTGCACTCTGACTTTTAATACTTTGATTTATAATGGAGCTCCTAAAAATAAAACCGTTTTGATTCCTCTAGGAGTGGACACTAAAATATTTAAGCCTCCGACTCTAGAGGAAACGGTTCATCTCAAGAGGAAACTTGGAATTCCAGGAGGAAGAGTTTGCATCGGATCTTTCCAGAAGGATGGAGACGGTTGGGAGGAAGGGAATGATCCTAAAATGATCAAAGGCCCTGATATTTTATGTGATGTCCTAGAAGAGCTCAATCAAGAATTTCCTATACATGTCCTGTTGACAGGTCCCTCCAGAGGTTATGTGAGGAATAGATTAAATCGCTCAAATATCCCGTTCACCTATCATTATGCGAAAAATCCTCAAGAACTCGTCGAATTCTACAAAGTTCTAGATCTATACATCGTAAGTTCTCGCATCGAAGGTGGTCCTTTAGCTGTTCTTGAAACAATGGCTTGTGGAATTCCTCTTGTAACAACCAATGTCGGCTTAGTTCCTGATGTAATCAAAAACGGTGTAAATGGATTCATTGCCGATAAAATCGACAAAACTAGCTTGGTGAACCTGGCAAAAAAAGTCATTCAGATGGAAGATAAAGATGAGTACCGCAGAATATCAAGATCTTATGCTGAAAAATATGACTGGAAAATTATTGCTGAAAAATACTACACCGATATTTATTCAAAATTGTTGAGTGAATAAAATGAAATTACTGCGCTTATTTATTTACTTTCAGACAATCGATAAACCATGGGGAGGAGGCAATCAGTTTCTCAGAGCTTTTGAAAATTTTATTTCTGAATCAAAGAAAGGAGAGGTAGACCTAGTTTCAAATATTGATGGGGAATACGATATTTGTTTGATGAACTCATGGAACAGAGGTCCAGAGTTGTATCTGGATTTGAAAGCGATCACAAATTTAAAAAAGTTCGGCTATTCCAAATTCAGGAAAAGTATATTTAGGAAGCATCCACGAAAAAAAATAGTCCATAGACTCGATGGACTCCGAGCTGTGTATATAAACCAATTCCATGATGGCGACCGACTGCAGCTAGATGCCATGGCACTCGCAGACCATATCATATTCCAAAGTCAACATTGTCTAGAATCCTTCCAGAAATATGGGTATGATAAGAACAATTATTCAATAATCTACAATGGAGCTAATCAGAATATTTTCAATTCAACAAATAAGGCTTTTTGGGATGGATCCAGTGACCTTAAAGTTTTATCCTGCAGCTGGTCACAAAATCCCCTAAAAGGTTTTTCAGAAATTGCTCGTTTTTCTGAAATCGAAGGGATTAAAAGCTATTTTGTTGGTAGATGGCCTAAGGATATTGATCCAAAAAAAGTCAATCTCCTCCCCCCTCTTCCCCAGAAAGAACTTTCTTTTTACTATAAGAATTGTGACGTGTTTCTACATGCCGCAAAAAACGATCCGTGCCCTAATGTCGCTTTTGAAGCTTTATCAAGCGGCTTGCCTATGCTTTTTCACAATTCAGGTGGAACTCCGGAAATCGCATCTCAATATGGTCTTCCTCTCCCGGAAAAACTTACCAGTGGAAACATCCGTGATCTAGCGGATCAAATGAAAATAAACTATACAAAATTCGTAAAAAATATCGAAAGAAATATGAATCATTTCTCGATTGAACGTGCTGCATTAGAATATATTCATACGTTCGGTGAAATTCTAGAAGAATAAAGATGAAAACAACTAATTCCACCCAAATATGTCAAGCAAAAATGGCCCTCTTTTTTACAGCAAACTTGGGTTTGAAGACTTGGGCGGAAGTGGGGAATCTGGATCGAGAACTTGCTCTTTATCAAAGATTGTCCTCTGAATTGGCCGGAATAAACTTTGTGGCTTATGAAGGAAAAGAAGACCATCTTTATTCGAAAAAACTTGGAAACATCGAGCTATTGAGCACCAAGTGGTACCGCAGAACTCTCCAGACATCTCTTCAACTCTTCATCAAACACTATAGACAACTTAACAATTCTGATATTTTTAAAACTAACCAGATTCTTGGTGCAGAAATACCTATTATGTTAAATCGATTTTTTAAGAAAAAATTAATTGTCAGGTGTGGATTCCTGAAAAGCTATTTTGTACAACAAAAAATTAAAAATAATCATATAACCGAATCTGATACACACACACTTTTAGACAATGTCATCAAGCAAGAAAATCATGTGTTTGCATCCGCAGATATTGGTGTTGTGAGTACAGCCTGGCAGCGCGATTTAGTCATCAACCGATTGAATATTTCTCCAAACAAAATCAAAGTCATCCCTAATTATGTTGTAACAGACATTTTCAAACCCAATCCTCAACTATCTAAAAAATATGATCTAGTATTTGTAGGAAGATCTGCTCCACAAAAAAATATCACAAATCTGTTGGAAGCACTTAATTATCTGAAAAAAAACAAAAAAGAAATTTCTTTGGTTCTGGTCGGAAGCTGCTGCAATGATGTAGAAGTCAAAGAAAAAATCAACCAATATGGATTAACTGCTATTTTTAAAGGGAATATTCCAAACTTTGAACTTCCTAACATTCTCAATCAATCAAAAGTTTTTGTAATACCCTCTTATTATGAAGGACATCCAAAAACCCTTCTTGAAGCGATGAGCTGCGGACTGCCAATTATTGGGACAGATACAATTGGGATAAAAAATGATATCCGGCATAGGGAAACAGGTTATCTCTGCAAGCCAGATTATTTAAGCATCGCGATAGCCATTGAAGCCATACTCCCGGACAAATCCCTTCTGAAAATTCTCGGAAAAAATGCCAGAGAATATATTCTTCAAAATTATTCACTCGATAAAATTACTGAGCTTGAACTCTCCGTAATCCAGGAAGTCCTATCAAAATGAAATTCTTGCCGAAAGTTCTGCTGATTCATGCCTTTGCCAAATATTGCAGCCGATTCAAAACGGCAAATCGGGTAGACATAATGATAAGAACTATACGACTGGCCATACGCAATGATTCTCCCCGTGAAAAGCTAAATTTTCTTCTGGAGATGGATAGAAATTTATATGGCCTAGAACAAAAAGCAGCCGTCGAGTATGGGAAAGGGATACATCCTAAACATAGACTTATCAACTACAAACAGTTTTTTACAGAAAATCTGAATCCCAAAGAAAACATATTGGATATTGGATGTGGCAATGGTTTTCTCAGCTACGAAGTTGTATCAAAAGTACCTGAAGTGAAAGTTTTAGGAATTGAACTGGACAAAAGGAATATTGAGTATGCCCAAAAACACTTTGTCCATCCAAACCTGACTTTTGTTCAGGGGGATGCAATCAAAGAACTCCCAGATAAAAAGTTTAATGTCATAATTCTATCTAATATCTTGGAGCATATAGAAAATCGTGTCGATTTTTTAAAGGATATTGTATTCAAACTAAATCCTTCCCGTCTTCTTATTCGGGTGCCTCTTTTCGAACGGGAATGGCGAACAGCCCTCAAGAAAGAACTGGGAGTGGATTATCGATTGGATGATACACACTTTATAGAATATACAACTGAAAGTTATCTTTCGGAGCTCCATTTGGCTCGATTAAAGCCGACAAAAATTGAATACAGATGGGGTGAAATATGGAGTGTCGTCACTCCTTTATCAGAATGAATCTATGAACGAAATAAAAGTAACAGTATTGATGTCCGTTTATAATGGAGAAAAATATCTTTCCCAGTCAGTGGAGAGTATCCTCAACCAAACTTATGAAAATTTCGAATTTGTCATCATCGATGATGGCTCTACAGATAACTCCTATTCCATACTGAAACAATATGCTTCACAACATTCACAGATTGTGCTGATTAAAAATGAAAAAAATCTTGGTTTAACAAAATCCTTAAATTTGGGACTAAAAATTGCCAAAGGGAAATACATCGCACGCCAAGACCATGATGACATATCACATCCAGAACGATTGGAAAAAGAGGTCCGCTATTTAGACCAAAATCCGGATGTCATGTTGGTGACAGGAAACCTGAAGCTGATAGATTCACTTGGGCAATTCATAAATAACACCAAAAGGTTTATGGAACAAAAATTAATCGCCTGGTATCTGCTCTTCTACAATGTTATAGGAGGACACAGTCTTGTGATGTTTAGGAGAGAAGAGGTTGTTGCTCTGGGTGGATATTATGAGGCTTTTCTATACGGTCAAGACTACCAATTATGGCTGAGGCTTGTTGAAACAGGGAAAATAGTGATTTTACCGGAGGTCCTTCTCCAATGGCGCCAACATGACGAGAACATTTCAAAAAAAAAGAAATCGGAACAAGACGCTTTCGGTCTCCAATGTACACAAAATAGTATTTCTCTATTGATCGGAGAAGACATCAGTAAGGCTCAAGCAAAAGAATTGAGAGATTTTTGGCTGCATCGCCTCCCAGCCGATACTGAAGTCCGAATTCTGCACAAATATCTGAAGCGAATTTATTCGGCTTATCTCAAAAAAAGCAGCACCGACTCCCAAACGGAACCCCATCTCTCAACCATTCTACGTCATCTTATCGGAAAACAGTTTATTCTCTGTGAACAGAATTTGAGTTTCAGAATAAGTCCCCTATTGAATCTCAAGCTCCTCTTCTATGCAATTCAGTGGAAGCCAATAGGGAGTTCTGTTTATTGTGTTTTTCTGCCCTGGCAGCTCATGATAAAAGTCCTGAGCAAACCTATTCGCCGAATGCAACACTTCATGATCAATAAATGAATTCTATGGAGAGAAAATTGAACAAAGTTTCGGTTGTCATCCCTTGCTTCAATCAGGGTCAATATGTCGATGACGCGGTTAACAGCGTCCTCAAGCAAACTTATCAAGATTTTGAAATCATTATCGTCAATGATGGATCCACAGATCAATTCACTTCAAACAAGTTAAAAAACTATGACCAACCAAGGACTCAAGTCATTCATACACACAATTTGGGTTTATCTGCAGCAAGAAATAATGGAATCAAAGCCGCCAACGGCGAATATATTCTCGTTTTAGATGCAGATGATACCTTTGAACCCAGCTTTTTAGAAAAAGCAGTATTGCATCTAGAAAAAGAAGAAACGATAGGAGTTGTAACCTGTGGAATTAAATCCTTTGGACGTGAAAATTGGACGGCTTACCCTACTGGAGGAGATGTCACGGCATTTTTACTCAAATCGAACAGCTGTGGAAATGCACTTTTCCGTAAAATATGCTGGGAAGAAGCAGAGGGATATGATGAAAACATGAAGGATGGATATGAAGACTGGAATTTTTGGATCGCCGTAACAAAGAGGGGGTGGAAAGTGTATTCTATACCAGAATTACTTTTCAATTATAGAACATCAAAAACATCCATGTATCGAGAATCTTATAAGAAAAATGCTGAAATTAGAAGACAAATAGTGATCAATCATAAAGAAGTATTCCAAGATCATGTGGAAAACATTATATTCGAAATGACAAAAATAAAAGAAAAAGAAATTCAAGAAATATTGGATTCAAAATCCTATAAATTGGGTCGATTTATTCTCTCGCCTTTCGTTAAGGTTTTTGGTCGTCTCAAGACAAGAAAATAGTTGATCATTTCCTTAGTCCTTTTTTTCTTTTATAGGCCTCCCAATCTATAGAATAG
>JAUWVG010000194.1 GCA_030617525.1 Candidatus Aminicenantota bacterium
TTTATCTTTCTGCCCGGCATCCAGCCGAGAAAAAAGATAGAGCGCCCCCCTAGCCTTAAAAACACCCGTTGGCGTATGATTCTCGTGTTTGATAAAAACTTTAGTCCCCAACAGCTGATTCAAATAAGGATAAGAATATATGGGGGTTCGCGGCATATAGTCTTTTATGACCTGTCTTGCCTCTAAAATATTCTTAAGATCCGGTCTTTCCCAATTCATATTGACTTCCTTCAGTCTGCAAGATTCCCAGAAACTGCCGACTTTCTAATAATAATCTCTATCATATCAGGTTCATGGTAAGATTTCATTCCTGAATAATCGTTGGCAAGCATCCACATTTCCGTGATTTTTATTAGAGTTCTGGGAAGATGATGGAGAAATCCGTATGGAGGACGAGCGGGCATGGTTCATATTCCGAAGGAAGATGAGAGCGAGGAACGGAATCGAGCGAGTTTTCCTCGCTGGGGAAAACTACGCGTGATTTCTTATCACTTTACAGAACTCGTTCTTTAAATCACGGAACTGGGAATGCTATCTAATCGTTGCCAGTATACCTTTTACGTTCGCGCCAGTCGCATCAGGTTATGTTTGTTTGGGAACAGGGCTGCAGTTCCGCCGGTGTGAAAGAAAACGACATTGTCGGCCTTTGTAAAATGGCCTTTTTCACAAAGATCAATTAAAGCGGCCATGGCCTTCCCCGTATACACAGGATCGAGGAAAATCCCTTCATTTTCCGCGGTTATTCGTATGGCTTCAGACACATCCTTGTTGACAACGCCATAGCCCTCCTTCAGGTATTCGTCCAGTACAATAACATCATTGAGTTTTGTTTGAATATCTAAATGGAGAGACTCCTCTGTATCTCTAGATATTTTCCATACCCTTTCACTGTAGGACTTTTTGTCTTCGGACACACTGATGCCCAACACTCTCACTTTCTTTCCCATGGCCACTGCTCCCACAGTTAAACCTGCCTGTGTCCCTCCGGAACCGCTCGCATGTAGCACACAATTGACTTCAACATCCAACTCTGAAGCCTGCTCGATCATCTCGACATAAGCATCGACATAACTGATAGAACCTAAGGGAGTGTCCATAGAGCCACCAACCATCGATCCACCGATGGGAGCAAAGTATGGTTTAAGCCCTTTTCGTTTGACCTCATCGATCACATCCGCAAGGAGCTCCTCAGCCTCCTCTTCTCTTATGATTTTCCCTTTTTCTGCATCTCTTATCCTGATATCGGCGCCTAAAAGAGAATCCAGAAGAAGATTCCCGTCGTATTCTTCAGGAAGATCATATATTTTGAACAGGACAAGGATGGGAGTTATCCCATATTTCCTTGCCGCTGCGGCTGTCTGGAGGCACCAGTTGGATTGGAGTGCCGCCCAAGTGATAACAACATCGGAATCTTTATCCAAAATGTCCTGCATGATGTATTCCAATTTGCGCGACTTATTCCCTCCAAACGCCAACCCCGTGAGATCATCGCGTTTAATATAGATCTGAGGACCGCCCAAAGCTCGACTCAAATTCTCCAATTTATAGAAGGGAGTGGGACGTTGAATGAGGTCCTTTTTTGGAAAACTTTTGATCTTTTCCTTTAATTCAGAAATGGAATAGCTCGCCATGATACTCTCCTGAAACGAAATTTATCAGAATTACTGTATTAAATCAAAGAAATGCAGCCTCAGACATCCCCATTTCCGTGTTATTAAGAACGAGTTCAAAAAAGTGGAAAGAAACCACGTTGCGTTTTTCCCAGCGAGAAAAACTTGGGTGGATTTTAGGATTCTAGGGGTCAAGGGGTCGAGGATTCAAGTGAAATGTTTAAGAATTATGAAGAAAGGGGCCACAGGGTCCAGAACCCTTGAATCTTTTGCATCTTAAATCATTAGAAAAAAAACACTCGAACCCTTGAATCCTTGTATCCTTGAATCCTTTGCATAGCACCTCCAGTGAGTCGGATGGACGTCGTATGTCTGTCACCATCCACATTCGTATGTGATGGGGGCAGAATACGTAAGGGTTCCGTCCGGCTCTAAAATAAATAGGGAACAAATGATGGGGAGACTTCCTAGGATCAGTAGCTTTTCCAGGCTCTTTGAAGTTCAGAGAATTTTTCTTTTACCTTGGATTGGATGTTGTCTCCGTAATAATAGAATATTGGGATTACAATAAGGATGAAAATGGTCGAGCTGATCAAACCACCCACGGCCGAAAGAGCTAATGATGACCAAATCCGTCTGCGTCCGGTTTCTATCTGAATCAAAACTAAAGGAAGCATTCCAAGGACAGTCGTGCTCGTTGTAAGAAATATGGGCCGAATTCTTTCCCGGGCACCTTTTAAGACAGCGTCCAGAAGGGGCAGCCCCTCTTTTCTCTTGAGGTTGATATGGTCCACAAGAAGAATAGAGTTGTTGACGACAATTCCCCCGAGTAAGATGACCCCAATGTAGGCGGAAGAATCAAATGGAAAATCGGCCAGCACAAAAGCGACAAACACCCCGATCAGAGCGAGCGGCACAGCCAGCAAAATGAAAAAAGGCTGGATGATGGATTCGTAAAGGGAGGCGAGGATCATAAAGATAATAACAAGAGAGAATATTATCGCAAATGTGAGCTGACCTTTCTCTTCTTCTGTCATAAAGAAATCTTCGTCAATTTTGGCGGAAAAACCCGGAGGCAGTTGGAGTTTGTCGTAGACTGCCTGTTTATACCTATCCGCAGCTTTGTAAGGCCCTCTAAACTCCCACATCAGCGTTTGTTGATACTGCTGATCCTCTCTGTCTATGGAACTGGCCACAGGATTTTCGGTAATCGATGAAATCTCTCCCAGCCGGACATATTCTCCGCCCTGTGTCTGGATGAGAGAATCCTGTAGATTTTTCATATCTATCCACGCCGATTCGGGAAATTTGATAGAGAGATCAATTTCCTTACCGCCAATTTTGGTTCTCATGACCGAAAACGCCCGGCCCGCAATAAGAGAGCCAATATGGTAGTAGAGAAAAGCCGGATCTAAATCGTACTGTCTCATCGCCTTGCGGTCGAGCTTGAGCACATACTCAAAAGAATCCAGGTTTCCCCACGAAAAGCGGCTGGATGTAATCCGGGATTCCTTTATACGAGGATTTCTTTTCAGGTCCCGGTCTAAATTGGATGTAATTTCTTTCAGCTTTTTCAGATTGTATCCATAAAATTTGATACTGGAACCAAGATAGGGACCGCTGGACACACGGGAATAGTAGCCTTGAGGATCAAAGCCAGAGATAGAAATGTTGATGCCGGCAAAATTTGTGGCCAGCTGGATCAATTCTTCTTTAAGAAGGTAGGGTCGATAAGAAAACTCAATTTCGGGGGGAAATTTAATCCGCAGGTATGCCCAATCGGACAGAATGGATGAATTCATTTCCTTTTCATAAGTGCTTTCCAAAACTTTTTTTTCGAATTTCTGGGTCACTTCATCCGTCCGTTCGATGGGAGTGCCAGCCGGCATCCCAATGCGGACACTCAGTTCCTGCCGAAAAGTGGAGGGGAGGAACGATCCTAGTGTGACTTCGGATTTAAACCACTTATAAGCCCCAAAAAATATAAGTCCCACAACAAGGACCACTTCCAGAGGATATCGGATAAAAAACCTCAACACTTTCTCATATGTGTCCCGGGGTGGCTTTTTTGTTTTTTTTCTTCTCTTTTTAATGAGTTTTGGGCTCATGGCCGGTATCAGCGAAAATGAGACCAGAAGAGAAGCTGCCAATGCGGATGTGATCACAATAGCCAATGGGAGATAATATATTTTTAACCGTCCTTGAAAATATGCAAAGGAAAAAAACACACTCATGGTTGTCAAGGTCGCTGCCAATACCGGCAGAAAAACCTCCTTTGAGCCCTGGATGGCGGCTTGAATAGGAGACACTCCCTTTTCCCTCAACCTGAGAACATTCTCGAACACCACAATCGAATTGTCCACAAAAAGGCCGAATCCGAGTGCCAGTCCCCCCAAAGTCAGTATGTTAATGGATACTTTAAAGAGATAGATCAAGTTAAAAGTGATCAAGACTGAAAATAAAATAGACGACAGAATGAGAAGTGATGGCCGGAAACTCCTCAAGACTATAAAAACCAGTATGAAAATTACAATGGTGATAATCCCTACAAGCAGATAGATCTCATTCAGATTTTCCTGAATCTCTTTGCTCTCATCATCCACCACGCGGAAAATAAGGTCTGGGGGCAGATCCTGCTGAATCACATCCAGTTTCTTTTTGGCGGCCCGGGCTACCTTCAAAGTGCTCATCCCCTTTTCCTTGGTGACCGTCACCCGGATTGTTGGCTGCCCATTGATCCGATTGATACTGTAGATATCTTTAAAGGAAGGAAGAATTTCTGCGACATCCCTCAATTTGACCGGATTGGTTCCGGAACGAGCCACAACAATATCTCCCAACTCTCTGATCCCTCTCACAGGATCACTGACCTTAAAAATGAACTCCTGGCTCCCTTTTGTCACTGTCCCGGCAGGATACGTGCGAATTCTCTGGTAGAGTGCATTGCTGATCGTGTAGGGATGAATACTGAGAGCTTTGAGTTTATTCTCATCCAGAAGAATTTGTATCTCGGGATCGGCACCACCTGTCACATCGATACTCGCAATCCCCTTTATGGAACCTATTCCAATTTCTATCTTGTCTTTGACTAGTTCTCTGAGCTTATGCAGAGAGTAATCTCCGGAAATGGTGTACTGGAGGAAAGGATTAAAGCGGAAATCTTCTGGAACATAATACGTGATTCTCGGGATGACATCGTAGGGCAAATTTTCTCTGACTTCCGATATTTTTTCTCGGAGAGCAAGTCGTACAAATTCCATGTTCGTCTTCTTGTCAAACTCAAGGGTGATCCGGGAATTTCCTATACTTGAAGAGGAGGTGATCTTGCGGACATCTTTTACGGTCGCCACTTTCTCTTCCAGAGGGGCCGTGATCTCCGTCTGCATGATTTCAGGAGCCACGCCAAACCAAGATGTGACAATGTCAAGCTGAGGAAATTCCTGTCTCTGGGCCATTTCGATAGGGATATTAAAAAATGAAAAGACACCCAGAACTAACAAAACCAGAAAAACCATGGCCGTTGCGATTGGCCTTTCAACAAAAAGCCTCATGATGTCTTCTTCTCGGCCAGCTCATATGCCAGAGGAATGAGGATAAGTGTTAAAAATGTTGAGAGCATCAAACCTCCAATAACAGAAATAGCTAAAGGCTGCTGGAGCTCTGCTCCTTTCCCTAAACCCAGGGACATGGGAAAAAGTCCCAGGGCCGTTGTGACCGTTGTCATCAGAATAGGCCTCAAACGGACGCGGCTGGCCTCCATAATGGCCTCCCGAACAGCCAATCCCCTCTTCCTCAATTGATTGGTGTAGTCAATCTTGACGATGGCGTCATTAACTACAATCCCCGCTAAAACCACCATGCCTATGATAGAAATGACATTTAATGTCTGCCCGGTTATAAGCAGAGCCCATACGGCACCGATTAATCCCATAGGCAGCGTAAAAAGAATAAGAAAGGGATGGCGCAGCGACTCAAAT
>JAUWVG010000312.1 GCA_030617525.1 Candidatus Aminicenantota bacterium
ATTATATAGCTGAAAAATTGACTGATCGAAGGTTTGCATTCCGTATTGAGATACACCTTTGGCAAGCGATTCTCTTATAAGTCGAGTTTTTTCTCTAGCTTGAATGCATTCTGATAGAAAAGGAGTGTTGATCATCACCTCTACAGCTGGGACTCTGCCCACACCATCTTTTCTTGGAATGAGTCTCATGGATATGATAGCTTTGAGGATGGATGCCAACTGAAGACGAAGCTGTCTTTGATGGTGAGGGGGAAAGACAGAAATAATCCTGTTGATCGTTTCGGGAGCATCCACTGTATGAAGCGTGCTCAAAACAAGATGGCCAGTTTCAGCGGCAAGCAGAGATGTTCCGATAGTCTCTATTTCCCGCATTTCTCCCACGAGTATCACGTCAGGGTCTTCACGAAGAGATGAGATAAGTCCTCGAGAAAAAGACTGGACATCTAATCCAACTTCTCTCTGGCTGATCATGCATTTTTTATCCTGATGAAGAAACTCAATCGGATCTTCAATGGTGATGATGTTATCTTTTCTATGCCGATTGATGTGATCAATAATGGCCGCAAGCGTTGTTGTTTTTCCCGAACCGGTCGATCCTGTGATCAGAACGAGTCCTCTTTGCTCTTGAGCGATCTTCTCGAGGACTTTGGGGAGAAGGAGCTCTTTAATGGATTTTACTTCCAAAGGGATGATCCGCAAGACAATAGCCAAACTGCCTCTTTGTTGAAATATACTACCTCTGAATCTTCCGAAACCCTCTAAACTGTAAGCGAGATCCAAATCCAGATCTTGTTTGAGCTTCTCTCTTTGATACTCATTGGTAATTTGGCTGACAAGTTTTTGTGTGAGACTAGGAGTCAGTTTTGGAAACTTAGTCAAAGACTCTAATTCTCCATGGATGCGGAGAACTGGGAAATTTCCAACTTTCAGATGAAGATCAGAAGCCTCACTCTCGATCGCAATTTTTAACAATTCATTGATATCCATGATTTTCCCCTCTAGTTTAATTTAACATGGGTCAACCAATTGAACTTATCCTCTCTTTCTCCCTTGATGTACGAAAAAAATGCATCCTGTAGGATTTTTGTAATAGGGCCTCTTTTGCCGCTGCCGATAGAAATTTTGTCTATGCTTCGAATGGGAGTAATTTCAGCGGCAGAACCTGTAAACAGTACTTCATCTGCTATGTAAAGCATCTCTCTAGGAATAACCTCCTCGACAACTGATAATCCTTTTTCACGGGCTAGTTGAATCACGGTATCTCGCGTGATTCCCGGGAGGATGGAGGACGATAAGGGAGGTGTATGAATGATGTCGTTTACTACAACAAAAATATTTTCCCCGCTCCCCTCACTCACATTACCGCTGGTATTGAGGGCAATACCTTCCACATAACCCTCCATTAAAGCTTCCATTTTGATTAACTGGGAATTCATATAATTGGCTCCTGATTTGGACAGGGCCGGGAGTGTATTGGGTGCCATTCTTTGCCAGGTAGAAATTTTCACATCCACACCTTTCTCCAGTGCTTCCTCTCCTAAATAGGTCCCCCACTCCCAGACAATTATGGCGCAGTTGACAGGATTAGGGAAAGGATCAACACCTAATGTTCCATAACCGCGGTAGACAATTGGCCGGATGTAGCAGGAGCTGAATCCGTTTGATTTTATGGTATCAATGACAGCCAAATTGAATTCTTCTTGAGTATAAGGGATGTCCATCCGATACATCTTACATGAATTATAAAGTCTTTGGGTATGTGCTCGAAGCCTAAATATCACAGGACCTTGCGAACTCTCATATGCACGAAATCCTTCAAATATAGAACTGCCATAGTGGATGACATGAGAGGCGATATGAATATTGGCGTCTTTCCATGGAACAAGGTCACCATTCATCCAAATTTTTCCATTTTCATTAAAAGGACTCATGTTTTTCAAACTCCTGTGCTATCCCATAGCAGATTTTCTAGTTTTAGTTAACTTCCTCACAATAGGGGCAGTACTTGGCTTTATATGGAAGCGGCTTACGACAATTCCAGCAGTATGCACTGGCCTTTTTTTCTCTTGCTTTTATCCTGGCCATAATATCTTCAATCTCAGATTTATTGGATTCTTTGCCTGAAGATTTTGTCAGATCTGAAGTAATTTCAGAGGCTTTCTGGTATCGCTGTTCGATATCTGCGGCAAGGCATTTCATTATAATATTGTCGATTTCTCTGCTGATTTTGTTATTTTTTAAACGTGGAGGCGTTATTTTCCCATTTTTGGCCTTTTCCAATATTTTGAAAGGATCCGGGTCGAATATAGGAGGTCTTCCGATGATCATTTCATAAAATATACAGCCAATAGAATAAATATCTGAGCGATAAGACGCCTTGCCTAAAAACTGCTCTGGAGCCATATACGGGGGGGATCCAATTCGGGTTGAGGCGTAAGGAACAGAGTTCAGCCATGCAGAAGTTCCGAAGTCCGTGATCTTTAGGACTCCTTGTTCAGAGAGGACAATGTTTGAAGGCCTCAGATCCCTGTGAATGATCTTGTTGGAATGCGCATGCTGAACAGCTCCCGCTATCTGCAGAATATATTCAATGGCTTGATGAGTCGACAAAATTTTTTCTTTCTCCAATACAGTCTCGAGAGATTCTCCCTTGACATACTCCATAACCATGAAAAAAACTTTCTTTTTCTTCTCAGCAGCAATCATTCGTACGATATTTGGATGATTCAACGCTGCCTGCAATCTAGGTTCTTTGAGTTGTTTTAAAAGTTCGGTAGATTGTTTATGAGGAACTTTTATAGCCACCTCGATATTCAACCATGTGTCCTTCGCAAGATAGACAGAGCCAAATCCTCCGCTTCCCAGGGAGCAAACGATTTGATATTTTCCAACTTTCTGTCCCTGTAAAAACATTCTATTGATTCCAAAAATGATTAATCATGGCTATCGCGGCTATTGCGGCTGTCTCCGACCTCAATGTATATGATCCAATATTGACAGCTTCAAAATCATGTCCCAATATATCTCTTTCTTCATCATCTGTCCAGCCGCCTTCAGGGCCTATTAGAATATCAACTGAATCTGGGGGACATAAAGATTTTTTGTTGGAAAATTGAACCAAGACATCCTTTAAATTTCGATCCGATTTTTGATTCAAATAGAATCTTTTCGAATCCCCCAATTCTTTTAGAAGAGCACCTATTGTTTTTGGGGATTGAATTTCAGGGAGGATATTTCTTCCACACTGCTTGGACGATTCAAGTGCAATTCTTTTCCATCTCGATTGTTTTTTATCAGAGTTATGTTCCATTCTGGCCAAAGTTCGACTTGTCACCACAGGGATAAAGGACATCACTCCAAGCTCAGTTGCTTTTTGAACGATAAGGTCCATCTTCCCAGGCTTGATGAACGCTTGAGCAAGTGTTATTCTGGTAAAAGGTTTGTTTTCTGCTATTTTTTCAAGTATGAACAGTCGAGTTTCGTCTCTATTGATCTCTTCAACCCTGGCTAGGTAACTCATGCCCTCATCATCGAATAACCAGATGTTCTCTTCCGGCTTGATGCGAACAACATCCTTGAAATGATGGTGTTCTGCTCCCGTCAGGACAGCACGAGGATAACGGAGTTGAGTCTTTCTTATAAAAAAGCGGTTCGAAGTCAATACACTCTCTAATGAATTTTATTTTTTAAATTTGTCAACAAGGCTTCTATCCACAGTGTCTATGTCCTCGCCTCTAGAATGTACAAATTGTTTGAGGATGTCCCTGTCTTTTTTACTCAAATTTTTCGGAGTTTTGACCTCTAGTTTAACAAACAGATCTCCTTTTCGAAAACGGTGAAGGTCCCTAATGCCTTTCCCCTTAACTTTGAAAACATCTCCAGGTTGAGCTCCGGCTGGAATCTTCAACAGCTCATTTTCTTCAAGAGTGGGAAGTTCAATTTTTGTTCCAAGAGCCGCCTGAGCAAAAGATATGGGAATCTGACAAAAAAGGTTATTCCCGTCTCTTTCAAAAAATTTATGTTTTTTGACATGGATAATCACAAATAGATCTCCCCTGGCCGCACCTTTATCTCCTGCCTCTCCCTCATTTTCAATCCGGAGTTTCATATCATTATCTACACCTTGAGGA